>CALDQK010000167.1 GCA_937911525.1 uncultured bacterium | reverse complement strand
TGTGCGAGGTCGTGTCCCGGACCGGGCGCAGCCAGTTCAAGTGCGCCGAGACCGAGAAGTACGCCCACGTCACCTTCTTCTGGAACGGCGGCGTCGAGGCCCCCTGCCCGCACGAGCAGCGGCTCCTGATCCCCTCGCCACGGGTCGCGACCTACGACCTCCAGCCCGAGATGTGCGCCGCGCAGGTGGCCGAGGGCACGATCAAGCGGATCCGCGAAGAGGACGACGCCCTGATCGTGGTCAACTTCGCGAACACCGACATGGTCGGCCACACGGGCAAGCTCGACGCGGCGATCGCGGCGGTCGAGGCCGTCGACGACGCGGTCGGCAGGGTCGTCGAGGCCATGCTGGCCAAGGGCGGCGCGGCGATCGTCACTGCCGACCACGGCAACTGCGAAAAAATGGTGGACCCCGAGACCGGACAGCCCCACACGGCGCACACCACCTGCCCCGTGCACGGGATCGTGTGCGGCGAGGGCTTGGAGGGGCGCAAGGCGCGCTCGGGCGGTAGTCTGGCGGATATCGCCCCCACGGCGCTGGAGCTGATGGGGCTGGCCCAGCCCAAGGTCATGACCGGACGGAGCCTGCTCGAGGCCTAATGAAGCAGCGGATGCGGCTCCTGTTTCGTTCCGGCCACCAGAAGGGCCAAACGCTGGAGTTCGTCTCCCCGCGCACCCTGATTCTGGGCCGCTCCAGCCAGACGGACGTCCAGATCTACGACGAGCGGATCTCCCGCCGCCACGCCGCGATCAAGCTCGAGCCCGACCGCGCCCGGCTCAAGGACCTCGGCAGCGGCAACGGGACCTTCGTCAACGGCAACCAGGTCCGCGAGCGGACCCTCGCCACGGGGGACGTGCTCCGCATGGGCCACACCGAGGTCGAGGTCCAGCTCAAGAAGGAGGGCCCCCTCCCCGAGACGGCCGCCCTCCCCAGCGTGCAGCCCCAGCGCGCCCCCGCGACCTGCGGCTTCTGCGGCAACGGGATCCCGCCCGAGGACCTGGCCCTCGCGGCCAAGCACCGCGGCCAGTACCTCTGCAACCGCTGCTCCCCGCGGATCGAGGTCCCGGGCTACAAGCTGGAGCGCCCCCTCGGTGAGGGCGCTATGGGCGTGGTCTACCTGGCTCAGGACCTGCGTCGCAGCCAGCAGGTGGCGCTCAAGGTGCTCAAGGTGCGCGGCGAGCTGAGCTCCGAGGACCGGGCGCGCTTCGCCCGTGAGATCAACACCTCGGCCCAGCTGACCCACCCCAACATCATCCGCGTGCTCGACTGCGGCGAGGTCCCGCCCTACCTCTACTACTCCATGGAGTACGTGCCGGGGAAGAGCCTCAAGTCCTGGATCGAGAAGCACGGGGCGCTGCCGCTGACGAGCGTGCTGCGCGTCAGCGTCCAGGTCGCCGACGCGCTCGAGCACGCGCGCCAGCGCAACGTCGTGCACCGCGACGTGAAGCCCGAGAACATCATCGTCCAGGCCGACGGCCACGCCAAGCTGGCCGACTTCGGGCTCGCCAAGAACATCATGACCTCGGGCGCCTCGGGCCTGACGCGCCCCGGCGACGGCCTGGGGACCTTGCCCTACATGCCGCCCGAGCAGATCGCCGACGCGCTCTACGCCGACCACCGCAGCGACATCTACAGCCTCGGCGCGACGATCTTCCACATGCTCACCGGCCAGGCCCCCTTCAAGGCCAAGACCCCGCTGCAGTTCTTCAACAAGATCCGCAACGAGCAGCCCCCGCCCATCAAGGACTTCCGTCAGGACGTTCCTCAGGTGCTGATCAACATGATCGAGAAGTCCATGGCCAAGGACGTGGAGGACCGCTTCCAGACCGTGGCCGACATGCACATGATCATGAACCAGTTCCTGCGCACGGAGTTCGATAGCCGGCAGACTGCCAGCTGAGCGGCCCTCGCCGGCTCGGCCCCTTCCTGATCGAGGGATCCCTCGGCGCAGGGGGCATGGGCGCGGTGTTCCGCGCCCGCGACCCGCGAGGGCGCCCGGTCGCCCTCAAGACGACCCACCCCAACCCGCCCGAGCGCACCCTGGCGCGCTTCCGCCGCGAAGGGGACGTCCTGGCGCGCCTGCGCCACCCCGGGATCCTGGCCCTGCTCGAGCGCGGCCGCGCGGGCGAGGTCGAGTGGCTGGCCCTCGAGCTGATCGAGGGCGAAGACCTCGCGCGCCGCCTGGCCCGCGGGCTGCCGGGCCCCCTCGAGCTGCGTCGCCTGCTCGAGCCGGTCGCCGCCGCGGTCGCCTACGCCCACGGCCAGGGGATCGTGCACCGCGACCTCAAGCCCGAGAACGTGCTGCTCGAAGAGGGGAGCGGGCGCGTGGTGGTCGCCGACTTCGGCGTCGCCAAGGACCTCGAGCGCTCGCGCCTGACCCTGAGCGGAATGATGGTCGGCACCGTGCCCTACATGGCCCCCGAGCAGGTCTCCGGGGAGTCGGACCTGGGCCCGCCGGTCGACGTGTGGGCGCTCGGAGCCCTGATCTACCGCTGCCTGACGGGCCGCCCGCCGATCCCCGGCACGACCTACGAAGAGCTCGCGGCCTGGCACAGCGCGCAGCGCGTGACCCCGCCCCAGGAGGAGAACCCCGCCGCCGACCCGACCCTCAGTCAGCTCGCCATGCGCTGCCTGAGCTGGGACCCCGACGAACGCCCCGACGCCGCCGAGGTCGCCGACTTCCTCGCCGACGAGGCCCTCGGCGCCGCCGCGCCAGACGCGACCGGCCGCGGCCTGGCCTGGGGCGCCCTCGGGCTGGCCCTGGTCCTCGTCGCAGGGGGCGTCGCCTGGCGCGTCGCGGGCAGCGCCGCGGGCCGGCAGGACGCCCCGGCCAGCGCGGCGCCCCCGCCCGGGGCGGAGGCGTCGCGGCCGAGCGCCACGCCGAGCCCGCAGCCGGACTCCGGGGCGCTGTGGTCGCTGGGGCGAGACGCGCCGCAGCTCTTGAACCCACCCCTGTGGGACGCGGAGGGTCGCCAGGCCCGACCCCTCGTGGGCGCCCGCTCCGGCGACGCGGCCGCCCTGGCCGCGGCCTTCCTGGGCCGCGCCGAGCGCCTCGAGCCGGGGCTGCTCGAGGTGAGCTACGCCTCCCTCGAGCGCAGCCTGATCGTGAGCGCCTCCATGCCGGGGAAGGTGTTTCGCCAGGAGCCCCACCCCTTCGGCGTCGTCGCGGGGAGCCGGATCTCCGCCCCCAACGACGCCGGCGGCGTGCGCTTCTACGTCGGCCGCGCGCGCTGGCGCGAGGCCGCCCTGGCCTGCGAGCTCCGCTCGGCGCCCGCGAGCTGGCTCGACGTGGCCTCGGTCGGCTTGCACCTCGACACGGTGCGCCTCGCGATCTACGGGCGCCGCGGGAAGCTGACCCTGGTCTCGGAGGGGCGCCGCCGGGATCGCCCCTCCTTCCAGCTCAGCGACCGCACCTGGACCGCGTTCGAGCTCGCCCCAACCGCGCCGGTCGCGCGTCGGGTCCTGATCGACGGCCAGCCCTTCGCGAGCGACCTCCAGCTCACGGCGAGCCCGGACGTCCGCCCCTCCTTCCACCTGGCCGAGAATCAGCTCGAGCTGCGGCGCCTGCGCGTGCGCGGCCGCCCGATCCGCGCGGATCGCCCGGCGCTCGCCTGGGCCGGTCCCGCGACGCGCGAGGGGCTGCGGATCGAGGCGGAGTTCAGCGGCGAGAGCCCCTGCCTGCGGCTGGTCCCCGCGCAGGGCGACCCCTACGCGCTCGAGATCGGGCGCGGCCGGCTCGAGCTGCGCTGCGGAGACGAGCTGGTGGCCGCCGCCGAGCTAGGCGAGGGTCCGCTCGGGGAGGGGAGCCTCTCCCTCGAGCGCGAGGGCCCCCTCCTGCGCGCGCGCCTGCGCACCCAGGCTCGAGACCTGCGCCTCGAGCGCGCGGAGTGGCGCCTGGTCGCGGCCCCGCCCCTGCGCGCGAGCTACGGCGCGACCGGCGCCGCGACGACGTTCAGCCGGGTCGAGGTGTTCGTGACCCCGCAGCCCGAGCCAGCGCCCGGAGCTGGCGCCTGGCGCGCCGGAGCCCTGGAGCTGGAGCGGATCTCGGACCCCAGGCGCGGGGACCTCAGCCTGCGCGGGAGCGCCCGCCGCCCCGAGCGCCTCGCGCGCGCGCAGGAGGCCCTCCGCCTGCTGAGCGAGGCCGCCCAGGGAACGGAGGGCCTGATCCAGGGCGACGCCCACGCGCGTCGGGTGTGGGCGGCCCTGATCGCGGCCGACGAAGGCGGCGCCGTGGGCGCGGTCCGCGACCTCCTGCGCTGCCAGCCCGAGCGCGCCAGCGAGCTCCTCGACTGGCTGCACGTCTACGCGGACGAGCCGCGCTTCCTCAGCTGCCTGTCCCAGGGCTACGTCACTCAGCCCAGCGGTCGGGCAGTCACCCGCGCGGCGACCCGCGCGCTCCTGGCCCTGGGTCCCCTCCCGCAGCCCAGCTTGCGCCCCGAGGCCCTCTCGCTGCTGGCGGAGTCCCTCTCGGCCACGGGCGAGTCGGAGGAGGCCCTCGCGCTGCTCGAAGAGGCTCAGCAGCTCAGCCCGCGCGGTGAGCTGCGCGGGCGCAGCGCGCGGATCTTGCTCCGCTTGAAGCGCTACGAGGAGGCCCTGGCCAAGCTCGAGGAGATCCCGGTCCCCGAGCGCCACTTCCTCCACGAGCAGTGGCTGCTCGAGATCCGCCTGCGCTTCCGCGACTACCCCGGCGCCTTCGCCGCCCTCTGCGGCTTCCTGGCCCGACGCGCGGGCGACGACGAGGCGACCCGCTCCTTCGAGCAAGTGCTGACGAAGCTGCGCCCTCAGCTCTCGCCCGCCCGGGTCGCCCTCGGCTGCGCGATCCTGGCGGAGCGGACCAGCGGCTCGGTCGCCACGGAGTGGCGGCGCCGGGTGGGCGAGAACGTGCGCCTCGTGGACCCCCAGCGCTCCCTCGAGGACAACGACTTGGCGCGCTACGCCATGATCCTCAGCGGCGAGCGCTGGCCCGCTTCGATCGCGGCCGACGCCGAGCGCCCGACCGCCGTCCTGGTCCGAGCGCGCCTGGGCGACGAGGCCGCCCGCGCCAGCCTGCGCACCCTGGCGCGCGAGGACGACTTGATCCGCTCCCTGGCGCAGCTCGACGCGAAGCTCGCCCCCCTGATCCGATGAAAGGCGTCGCCCCCTCGGCCCGTCTCTTCCTCCTGGTCCCCGCGCGCCAGGAGAGGAGCACGCCGTGAGCGACGACCGCCTGCGCGAGCTGGAGCGGCGCTACCGCGCCAGCGGCAACGCCGAGGACTGGGCCGCCTGGGCCCTGGCGCGCCGACGGGCGGGAGAGCTCGGGGCAGACGCGGACCCCTATATCGAGCGGATCGCCGCCGGCCAGCTGACGCGCGAGCAAGTGGCCCTGGCTGGCTACCTGGGGGACCCCGCCGCGCTGGCCCTCGACGAGCACGAGGTGCTCCGGGTCGCCAGCTACATGAGCGACGAGCTCGAGATCGTGCCCGTCGTGCTCGGCGACCCCGAGCGGGGAGACCTCGAGGCCTGGGTGCGCGGGCTCGCGCACTGGAGCCCGCGCTGGTGCGTCCTGGCCTTGCTCGCCGTCGCCGAGCAGCTGCGGACCGAGATCGGGGTCGGCATGAGCGAAGAGGCGCTGGAGTACGACCTCGACTACTTCGAGCGCCTGGCCGACCGGGCCCTGGGCGCAGCCCGGGACTGCCTGGCGGATCCCCGCAGCGACGCCAAGCGGGCGGTCGCGCTCGAGCACGCCGCGCTGTGGGGCGGGGGCAACATCCCCGCGGTCCGCGCCGCGATGGCCGCCGCGCGCGCGGCGGCCGCGGCGTCGGGCGCCTCGCAGGCGGACTCCGAGGAGGCGCGCGGCGTCGAGCTGGTCCTGCAGGCCCCCGAGGTCGTCGAGTGGATCCGCGCCGCGCTGCTCCCTCAGGTCCTCGGAGCGCCGGTCTGAGGAGCTAGCCCTCGAGCGCCGGCCGGCGCGTCGTGCTCCGCCAGCTGCCGGTCACGTAGTGCTGCAGGGTCAGGCACTTGATCCCGCCGCCCAGCTTGAGGAACTCGCTCACGTCGAGCTCGATCACCTCGAAGCCGAGCGGACGCAGCTCGTCCCACAGGTCGCAGCCCTGGGTGCCGAAGATCACGTGGTCGCGCACGATCGCGTTGCAGGCGAAGCGGTGCGCGTCCTCCTCGCTGATCTTGATCTTGTCGCAGTCGAAGCTCTCGATCGTGGCGTTGTCGATCGGGCCGAAGGCGCCGGGGTAGTAGGCGATCAGGTCGTCGGCCAGGGGGAGGAAGGCCGTGTCGAGGTGATAGAAGGCCTCGTCCTCCATCTCGAGGTCGATCGTGTCGTGGCCGAAGGCCTGGCGGAGGAAGTGGCGCACGACCTCGTCGGAGCGCTTGCCGAAGCCGAACACGATCTTGTCGCGCCACATGACCGTCTCGCCGGCGCCCTCGAAGGTCACCCCCTCGGGCACGTTGCGCGAGGCGAAGCCCTGCTGCTCGAGGAAGCTCTGCACGTAGGGCCGCTCGGCGGCGCGCTCGGGGTGACGGAACTCGCCGAACAGGGCCTTGCCCTCGCAGAGGAAGACCGAGTCGCCGAAGAAGCACACCTCGGTCAGACCTTCTTGCGGCGGGCAGACATGGACCCAGCGAGAGCCGAACACGTCGCTGTAGGCCTCGACGAGGCCCTCCCACTGCTTCATGGCCACGTCGCGCGAGAAGGGCGCGCTGGTGTCCATCCAGGGGTTGATCGAGTAGGTCAGCTCGACGTGCGTCGGCGGACACAAGAAGATCTCCCGCGCCCTCGCCACGGGGCCGCTAGCTCTTGGGCTTGAGGTGGCGCGGATCGACGGGGATCTTGCCCGCCAGCTCGGCGCGGACCTCCTCGGGGTCCGGCATCCGCAGCTCGCGCGCGGGCGTCTGGCTGAGCTTGCGCAGCTTGGCCCGCTCGCGGGTCAGGAACTCCTCCCACTCCTCGATCGTCATCGGCTGCGGGCCGCGCTGATCGTTGAGCTCCTTCTCGATATCCGGCAGGCGGTCGATGAACTCGAGGAAGTCGCGCGCGGCCGGGATCACCTGGCCCTGCTGAATGTCGATCAGCGCGACCGGCGCCTCGGCGTCGTCCTCGTCGGCCTGCGAAATGTCGAAGCACCACACGTCGCCCGTGATCGTGGCCGCGAAGCCGATCAGGTGCTCGGGGAGCCCCTCCTGGCGGCCGCGCACGTTCAGCACCGCGAGGTCGTAGCCGTCCTCGCACGAGACCCCGTAGAGGCTCGTGTCCCAGGCGCTGCCGCCGTTGTGGGCCCGCAGGAAGGCCTTGTAGCTGGCCGGCAGGGTCACCTCGAGCACGGTCTCGGCTTGAGCGATCTGCTCCTCCGACGCCGCCTCTTCGAGGTGGTAGAGATCGGGATCGCCCGTGGCCTCGAGGCGCTGGACGAAGGCGAACACGGCCTCGCTGAGCCGGTCGCGATCGCCGTCGGCGTCGTCGCTCATGGCTGCTCCTCCAAAGCTACGAGGCACGCGTCGAGCGCCCCCCGCGCAGCCGCCGTCCGCTCGGCCAGCGCCGCGAGGCGCGCCTTGGCGTCCTCGAGGCGCAGGTCCCCAGCGCTGCCCTCGCTCTGGTAGAGCTCGGCCAGCGGGCGGTCCGTCGGCAAACCGCCCTCGCTCAACTCCAGGCCGACCTTGCGGTAGGCCTCACGGAAGGGGACGCCTTCCTGGACGAGGTCGAGGGCGCGGTGAGTGGCGAAGGCCTCAGGCGCGAGCTGCTCCCGACAGCGCTCGCGATCGATCCTGAGCCCCTTCACGGTCAGCTCCATGGCGCGGGTCATGGCCCGCGCCAGCGGCAACCCCTCCAACAGGGGCGCCTTGGTGAGTTGGTAGTCGCGGTGATAGCTCGAGGGCAGCCGGCCCGCGACCATCAGGACCCGGTCGAGGCAGCTCTGCAGGACGGCGGCGTTGGCGCGCGTCAGCTCGAGCACGTCCGGGTTGCGCTTCTGCGGCATGATGCTCGAGCCCGTGGCCACGTTGCCCGGCAGGTGCACGAAGCCGAACTCGGGGCTCGAGTAGAGCAGCAGGTCCCAGGCCAGCGACGAGAGGTCCTGGCCGAGCAGGGTCACCGCGAAGAGCGCGTTGGCCTCGAGCTTGCCGCGGCTGGTCTGCACGTTCTGAGCGTTGACCTGCAGGCGCGTGAAGCCGAGCAGCTCGGCCGTCCGGCGCCGGTTCAACGGGAGCGGCACGCCGAAGCCGGCCGCGCTGCCGAGGGGGCAGCGGTCGAGGGCCCGATAGGCGTCGAGCAAGGACTCGAGGTCCTCCTCGATCCCCTCGGCGTGCCCCGCGGCCCAGAGCCCGATCGTGGCGGGCATGGCCTGGCGAAGGTGCGTGTAGCCGGGGAAGAGGGTCTCCTGCTCGCGCTCGGCCAGCTCGAGCAGCGCGCTCGCGAGGGCCGAGGCGGCCTCGGCCACGTCCAACAGCCGGCGGCGCGCGAAGAGGCGCACGTCGACCTGGACCTGGTCGTTGCGTGAGCGGCCAGTGTGCAGGCGGCGTCCGGCGTCGCCGAGGCCCGAGACCAGGCGCCCCTCGATCGCGGTGTGGACGTCCTCTTCTTCGGGGCGGATCTCGAACTCGCCGGCGCGGTGGGCGGCCAGGGTGTCGCGGAGGCCGCCCGCGATCGCGGCGCGGTCGTCGGCGCTGATCAGCCCCTGCTCCATGAGCATCTGGCTGTGCGCGAGGCTGCCCCAACAGTCCTCCTCGACCAACAGCCGGTCGATGCGGTAGTCCTCACCGACGGTGTAGGCCAGGACCTCGGGGTCGAGGGCCTCTCCTTTGTCCCAGAGCCGTTGCGCCTGTGCCACGGTCCTCCCTTGCGAAGCGGCGCATGGTATCAGCGAATTCCGGCCGTGGGCCTCCCAGTGGAGACGCCCTTGCTTGCCCCCGACTCAGCGCTGCAGGGGGGCGAGCAGGGGCGAGCCGGCGAGCTCCTGACGCGCCGCGGCAACGGTGCGCCAGAACAGGAAGACCTCCTCGCGGCGGGCGGCCTGGAGCAGGAGCTCTTCGCGCTCGGCGGGGTCCTCTGCGCAGAGGGCCAGGAGCACGAGGGAGTCGGAGAGCTGCTCCTCGCGCCGAGCGAGCTCCCGCGCCTGGGCGAGGTCACCGGCGCGGTAGGCGAGCTCGGCCCTGAGGACCCGTAGGCGGGGGCTGTCGCCGCCCTTGGCCCGGAAGCGCTCCAGCTCCTCGAGGGCCTCCTGATCTCGACCGCCGCAGACGAGCAGCCGAACCAGGAGCTCGAGCGGCCGCAGGCGCTGAGAGGAGGTCACGTTCGTGGCGTCGTGGTAGCTGCGGTGGCTCTTGGCGAAGCGCAAGGCCTCGCGCCACTTCGCCGGCGCCCGCGGGGAGCCCTGCCCGAGCAGGTGGATCAGCTCCTTGGTCGCCCGCTCGCGCCGCGCGCGGTGCACGAGGCGCACCAAGCCGTGCTCGCAGCGCGTCAGCGAGGCTGGGGCCTCGCCTGGCCAGGGCCCCTTCAGGGGGCCGCTGAGGAAGCGCAGGCAGGCGTAGAGGAAGCGGAAGCGCGCGTCGAGGGGGCCCGGATCGATCCCAGGGAGGAGATCGCTGACGTCCTTCTCCGCGCGGCGGAGCGCCTCCCACGTGGCGCGGGCGACCCGCAGCTCGGGGTTCGCTTCGATCAACCCCTCGATCCGCTCGAACCACCCGTGGTCGAGGGTGTCGGCGTGACAGCTCAGGACCACCCAAGCCGAGGTGGTCGCGCAGCGCTGGGTGATCGCCTGAGCGCTCGCCTCCCAGGGCCCGCTCGCGGGTGGGCGCAGGGGCAAGAGGGCGGCGAGCTCCTCCAGCTGCGCCGTCGAGCGGAACGAGGCCTCGGTCAGGGTCATGCCCCGCGCGCGCTGCTCCAGCGCGCGCCGACGCTCCTCGAAGCGGACCAGCCCGGCCAGGAGTGGCTCGCGGCGCGCGCGCGCGAAGTCCCCCTCCAGGAGCGCCACCTGGGCCTCGAGCCGACGCCACTCGAGGTCGCGCTTGGGCGCGTCGGCCAAGGCCGCCCGAGCGCGCTCGGGCCGGTCGAGCCGCAACGCGGCGCCGACTCGGTCGCGCCAGTCTCGCGCGCTGGAGTCGGTCTGGGCCGAGGCGAGCGGGCTCGCTTCGCGCGCGTGAGTCGGGTCCGGCGACCTGGGCGCGAGGACCAACGCCGCCACCGCCAGCGCACCCAACCCCGCCAGGGTCGCCAGCGCTGCCCCGGCCGAGCGCGCGGCCGAGGACGCGAGCGCCTCTCCGCGCTCGGCCCGGGCGAGGTCCTCGAGCAGCGCCCCTGCGTCGGCGTAGCGACGGGCAGGCTCCTTCTCGAGGGCCCGCAGGCAGATCGCCTCCAGCGCCGGCGAGAGCTCGGGCGCGAGGCTGCGCGGCGGGGTCGGCGCCCCGGACACGATCTGGGCCAGCAGCCCCAGGGTCGAGCCGCCGCGAAAGGGGAGCTGAGCGGTCAGCAGGCGGTAGAGGATCACGCCCAGGGCCCACACGTCGGTCGCAGGCCCGATCTGGTCGCGCCGCCCCTCGGCCTGCTCGGGGGCCATGTGGCTGGGCGTCCCGGCGAAGGTCCCAGTCTGGGTCAGCCGCTCGAGCTCGTCCGCCCAGCCGAGGCCGAAGTCGACCAGGCGCACCTCACCGACGGCGTCGAGGAGGAGGTTGGCCTCCTTGAGGTCGCGGTGCACGACCCCGCGCTCGTGCGCGTGCGCGACGGCCTCCGCCGTCTGCCGGAAGAGCGCGAGGCGCTCGGGGAGCGGACGACTGAGCGCCTCCTCGAAGGGGCGCGCCCCCTCGACCAGCTCGTAGACGAGGTAGGGGGTCCCCTGCCAGGAGTCGATCGAGTGGATCCGCACGATCCGCGGGTGCTCGAGGCGCGCGGTCAGCTCGGCCTCGCGCTGAGCCCGCAGGACGAGCTCCTCGTCGAAGCCCGCCATCAGCAGCTTGAGCGCGACGTCCCGCCCCAGCTCCGCGTCGCGGGCGCGATAGACGACGCCCGTGCCGCCTGCCCCCAGCACCGCGTCGAGGCGGTATCGCTCGGCGAAGGTCGCGCCGAGGGGGAAGGGGAGCGAAGCGGTGACCACGAGCCGGAGCCTAGCAGGGCGCCGCTGACGCCGGTGGGGTTCCCCTGACCCCAGCGCTCCAGTACAACGCTGGGGTGAAGCTGAAGGGCGAGCTACACCGCGTGATCGGCCTCTGCGCCGCCGGCTCGTTCCTCGTGATCGGGCTGATCGGCTTCTTCCAGGTGCGCCGCTTCCACCGGGTCGAGTACGTCGAGGCCCGCGGGGTGGCCATGGGCCGCGTGCTGGCCCTCTCGGCCGCCCGCGCGCTCGAGGGCCCCAGCCCCGAGGCCGACCTCGACCGGCTGCTGCGCCAGCTAGTCCAGCGCCCGAGCGAGAACGCGCGCAGCCTGGACGTCGTCTCGGCCGTGGTCTACGACCCCGCCGGGCTGCCGATCGGGACCCCGGTCGGCGGGACCAGCCGCGAGCACAGCCCCAGCGACCCCCACATCCGCCGCGCGCTCGAGGGGACCGAGCCCGGCGCGGTCGAGATCGAGCCCGGCGAGGTGCTCGGCCGCTTCGGCAAGGACGGCGAGGAGATCGTCGAGTTCGCCCTGCCCCTGGTCGACTCGCGCGGGGAGAAGCTCGGGGCCCTGGTGTTCTCGCTCGCGCGCGGCGGCGCGCGCCTGGCCTTCTTCCGCACCGTGTTCTTCATGCTCTTCGGCGGAGCGCTGGTCATCCTCTTGTTCTGGTATTCGCTCTACCGGCTGCTGAACAACCTGATCCTCAAGCCGATCCTCGAGCTGAGCGAGGGGATCAAGCAGGTCCGCGCCGGCGACCTCTCGGCCCGGGTCGGGATCTACCGCCGCGACGAGATCGGCACCCTGGTCGAGAGCTTCAACGACCTGATCGCGGTCCTCGTCGAGCGCGACTCGCTGCAGGCCCGCCTGGAGGAGGCCAACCGCCTGGCCGAGGCGCACCGCCGCCTGAACGAGGCCCACCAGCAGCTGCAGGAGGTGCAGGAGCGGCTGATCCTCAACGAGAAGCACGCCTCCCTCGGTCGCCTCGTGCACGGCCTGAACCACGAGCTGAACAACCCGCTCTCGGCCGCGCAGAACATGATCCCGCCCCTCGAGGCGGCCCTGCTCAACGTGCGCCAGGCCCTCGACCCGCCCCCGCCGCCCGAGCCCGAGCCCGAGCCCGCGGCCGAGGAGCCGACGAGCGCAGAGGTCGCGGCGCTCTCCAGCTCGGCCGCCGAGGAGGCGACTCCTCCCAGCGAGGACGAGGCGCCCCAGCCCTCCAGCGAGGAGGAGGCGCTCGAGAGCGGCGAGCGGGAGGCCCCCGAGGACCCCGGCGAGGGCTCGGCCGAGGAGGCGGCGCTGGCCAACACGGCGACCTCGGCCAAGCTCCCGACGACGGGCAGCAGCTCGCAGCGCGCCCCCTTGCCGCCCGCCGAGCCCCTCCCCCCGCCCGTCGACCCCCAGGTGCTCGAGGACCTCGAGGACGCGACTCAGGCGGTCGAGGTCCTCGGCCGCTCGGTCAAGCGCGCGATCAACATCGTGCGCGACCTGGGCGAGTTCAGCCGCCTGACCACCGCCGACCTCGAGGAGGTCGAGCTGCTCGCGGTCGTGGAGGAGTCGATCGCGGCCTGCGAGGGCGAGCTGGGCGAGCGGGTCAGCGTGGCCGTCGACGTGCCCGAGGTCGAGGGCGAGCCGATGAAGCTGCGCGCCTTCCCGCACCTCCTGACCCAGGTGTTCGTGAACCTGATCACGAACTCGGCCCAGGCCATCGAGGGCAGCGGCAAGATCCGCATATGGGCGCGCCGGGTCGGGGACGGGCGGATCCGGATCGAGCTCGACGACAACGGCCCCGGGATCCCCAAGGAGAGCTTGCACAAGGTGTTCGAGCCCTTCTTCACGACCAAGGAGCAGGGCCGCGGCACCGGGCTCGGCCTCTCGATCTGCCTCGGCGTCGTCGAGAAGCACGGCGGCACGATCGAGGCGCGCAAGAAGTGGCGCGGGGCGCACTTCGTGATCGAGCTCCCGCTCGAGCCCGTGATCGAGACCGGCGACCCCTTCGCCTCGACCTCGATCCTCGCCAGCGCCGCGACCAAGTCCGGCTCGCGCACGGCCTAGGTCGTCATGGGGCGCCTCGTCCACGCCGACCTCCTCGCCGCGCGGGCCCTGGTCCAGCTGCGCCTGATCCCCTGCGAGCGGGCGCGCCTGCTCCTGCGCGAGCTCGACCGCGAGGGCGAGGGCCCCGACCTCCTCGAGGGCCTGGCCCGGGACGGGAGCCTGCCCCGCGAGCACGTCAGCAAGCTCCGCCAGCGGGTCGCGCTCTACGAGCGGGTGTGGCTGGAGGACTTCTACCTGCGCCAGCTCCAGCGCCGCTGCCGCCTGGCCGATCCGGTCGTGGCCGACCTGATCGCGGCCCTCGAGGCCGAGGGCTACGAGCGACGGGTCGGCGAGGAGCTGGTCGCGGCGCGCAAGCTCAAGCCGGACCTCGACCGCGACCTGCTCCACACTGCGATGGCCGACATGGGCCAGGCCTGCCAGCGCGCGCTGAGCGAGGCGCGCGCGAACGACTGGGCGGTCGTGGAGGAGCCCCTGATCGCGGGCAGCGCGCTGGCGCCCCAGGACTACTGCCTGGCGCGCCTGTTCCGCTCGCGCGAGACCCAGGCCCTCGTCGAGGAGCGCCGCCTGAAGCGCCTGCGCGCCGAGGCCCCCGCCCCGGGCCCGGCCCCGCCGCCGGCGACCAAGCGGACCCGCTCCCTCGGCGGCTCGGCGGAGGACCAGGAGCGCCTCGCGACCCTGATCCGGCGCGGGCGGGTCGGCCCCTACGCGATCGTGGACGCGCTGGGGATCGGCGGCATGGGCGCCGTGTTCCTCTGCCAGCGCCCCGGCGAGTCGCCCTACTACGCGCTGAAGGTCCTGAGCGAGGGCGCCAACGAGGAGCACCGGCGCCGCTTCCAGCGCGAGATCGAGATCACGAGCCGGATCCGCCACGAGAGCGTGATCTCGATCCTCGACTCGGGCGAGGACGAGGGGCTGGCCTACCTGGTCGTCCCCGCCCTGTGGGGCGAGGAGCTGCGCGAGACCCTGGTCCGGACCGAGGGTCTGGGCCTGCGCCCGGGGCTGGCCCTGCACGTGTTCGAGCAGCTCCTGAGCGCGCTGGCGGCCTGCCATGAGCAGGGCGTCGTGCACCGCGACGTGAAGCCCGAGAACGTGTTCGTGCTCGCCGGCGGGCGCTTCGACGTCAAGCTGCTCGACTTCGGCGTCGCGAAGCAGATCGGCGGCGCGCCCGACTCGATCAACCTCGCCGCCAGCGGCGAGACCGAGGTCGTGGGCACCCCGGCCTACCTCTCGCCGGACGTGATCACCAACCAGACCCTCAGCCCGAGCTCGGACCTCTACTCGCTCGGGGTGGTGTTCCACGAGCTCCTGACCGGCGAGCTGCCGATCGAGTCGCGCACCTCGATGGGCTTCCTGGCCCAGCACCTGGTCGCGCCGCCCAAGCGCCTGAGCCAGTCGGACCCGGACCGCGAGTGGCCCGAGCGCCTCGAGGAGCTGCTGCTCTCGCTGCTGGCCAAGAAGAGCGCCAAGCGCCCCCAGAGCTGCGCCGAGGTCCTGGCCCTGCTCGAGGGCGGCCTCCGGCGCGAGGTGGAGCGGATGGACGTCAGCGCCGCGGCGACCCTCCCGCCCGACTACGCCGAGCAGATCGAGCACAACCCCGGCTACCGCGGGCTGCTGGGACGCCTGAGCTAGCGACCAGCGCCGGCGTTCTCGGCGAGACTCGGGTTTGTAGTCGAGCCCGGCCTCGGAGCGCCCTCAGTATTGGAAGCATGTTGACGGAGTCACCCTCGCTTCGCGTGCACGAGTGCCAGAGCTGCGGCGCCGGCCTCCAGGTCGAGGCGCACCTGCGCACCCTGACCTGCCCCTACTGCGACTCCCCGGGCGTCGTCGAGCGCCCGCCGACCCCCGATCGGCCCCCGCCGACCTTCGTGGTCGGCTTCGTGCTGAGCGGCGGAGAGGCCGCGCAGCGCGTCCAAAGCTGGGTCCGCAGCCGGGGGCTCTTCGCTCACTCGGGCCTGAAGCGCGCCTCGGTCGAGACGGTCCGGGGGGTCTACCTGCCGGCCTATCTCTACGCGGCCACGGCGCACACGACCTACTCGGCGGAGATCGGCGAGAACTACACGGTCACCGAGACCTACACGACCACCGACGCCAACGGGAACACGGTCACTCGCACCCGGACCAAGACCGTGACCGAGTGGCGCTCCCTGGCGGGCCGCCACGCCTGCTACGTCCAGGACGTGCTGGTCAGCGCCAGCCGCGGCCTGGGCAACGACGAGCTGGAGGCGATCGAGCCCTACGACCTGCGCGCGCTGGTCCGCTACGAGCCGGGCATGATCGCGGGCTGGATCGCCGAGGAGGCGAGCCGCGGCCGCGAGGAGTGCCGCGAGCTGGCCCGGGGTGAGGGCTCCGGCCAGGTGGGGGCCCTGATCGGGGACTTCCTCCCCGGCGACAGCCAGCGCGCCCTCCGCTACGACACCCGCCTGAGCGAGGAGGCGCTCGAGCCCGTGCTCCTGCCGGTGTGGGTGTTCGCCGCCCGCTACGCCGAAGACCGGCCGCCGCTGCGGATCGTGCTCAACGGCCAGACTGGCCAGGTCCACGGCGAGGTCCCCCTCTCCTGGCCCAAGATCGCGATCGCGGTGGCGCTCCTGCTGGCCGTCGTGGTCGCGCTCGTCGTGGCCCTGAGCGGTGGCCTGTGAGCCCGGCCACCGCGATCGGCGACTGCCGCCGCTGCGAGAGCCCGCTCGAGCGGGGCGACCTGCGCTGCGCGATCTGCAGCGAGACGGTCCCCAGCGCCGAGGGCCCCGACGCCCACCACGAGCGGGTCGAGATCCTCCGCTGCCGCGGCTGCGGGGCCGCCATGGGCTACGAGATCGAGGCCCAGGCGCCGCGCTGCGGCTTCTGCGACGCCGTGCTCGAGGTCGAGACGGTCGAGGACCCGGTCGAGCAGACCGAGCACTACCTCGCCTTCCGGGTCACCCCCGACGAGGCGCGTCGCTCGCTCAAGGCCTGGTTCGGCCGCCAGGGCTTCTTCCGCGTCCAGGACCTGCGCCAGCGGGCCCAGGTCGAGGAGCTGACCCCCCTGTGGTGGGTGGCCTGGGTGTTCGACGCCGACGCCACGATCTCCTGGAGCGCCGACAGCGACCACGGCAGCCGCCGCAGCGCCTGGGCGCCCCACGCCGGGCAGACCCCCATGACCTTCCGCCGCTTGCTGGTCTCGGCCAGCCGCGGCCTGACCAACGCCGAGGCCGACGTCCTGGCCGAGAGCTACGACCTCGGGGCGCGCCAGCCCAGCCCCGAGGGCCCTCCCGGCGCCGTCGTCGAGCGCTTCGACGTCCAGCGCTCCCAGGCCCGCCAGAAGGTGGCCGAGGCGATCCAGCTGATCGCCGCCAGCGAGGTGACCCAGCGCCACGTTCCCGGAACCCGAGTCCGCAACCTGCACGTCGCCGCCCTCGTCCGCGGCCTCTCCACCGAGCGCTTCGCCTTTCCCGCCTACGTGATGGCCTATCGCTACAAGTCCAAGCTCTACCGCGTCGTGATCAGCGGCCACCAGGCCAGCATCCTGACCGGCGAGGCCCCCCTCCACTGGCTGCGGGTCCTGGGCGCGATCCTGGCCCTGATCCTGGCCCTGGCCCTGATCGCCGCCGCCGTCGCAGCCGCTGCCTGAGCGACCTCCCCGGCTCGATTGACGCTCTCGCCGACTCGGGCTATCTTTCCGCCTTCACGCAGCCGTAGCTCAGCTGGTTAGAGCGCCTGACTGTGGATCAGGAGGTCGCAGGTTCAAATCCCGCCGGCTGTATGAATCAGAAGCCCCAGCGCCGCAAGGCGCTGGGGCTTTCTGCTCTTGGGGTCAGCGAAGCGGGTCGGGATCGTGGGGACCAATATGGGGACCAGGGGAGGTGTTTGGAGCGCCCTGAAGCAGCCGCAGCGCACCGAGGGCCCTGCTCACCTTGAAGTCGAACGCTCCTGGGAAGAGGGCCTCGAGGATCTCGCGGGGGGTCGGTGAGGACTCGGTCACTGCTCGAAGGTGCGCGGAAGCACAGCTGGCGCTGGGTTCGCTGCCAATCGGAGCACCAGGAGCGTCACCAGCAGCAATCCAAGGCCCGCTGCCGAGACTGCCCCAGGCTTGGCGACCCCCAGGGAGCAGGCCCCAGCGGGAAACCACAGTCCTCCACCGGGGAACGGGCGGTTGAAGAGCAGCTCGTCGTCGTCCTTCTTCGGAGGAGGAGGGACTGCCCCTTGGCTCGGAGGCGGTGGTGGAGGAGGGGGTTGCTGAGGTGGAGGCGCCGGCGGAGGCGGGATTGGGCTGGGCCTGGTGCCGCCGCCACCGAAGCCGATCGTGATCGTTCCGAGCGCAAAGTCGCCGCCAGTGGTCGTCACGACCACACTCTGGGTCCCAAGGGGCGTGAGCGCATCCACCCCCAGGGTGGCCTGGCTGGACGTGATCGTTCCGATCGAGGCTGAGACACCGCCGATCGAGAACGAGCCTCCCAGCCCCCCGCCTTGGAGGGTGAGGGTTCCGCCCGGCGGAACGGGGGAGGGGTTGAAGCTGTCTGCGAAGGGCACGATCACCACAGCTCCACCGGACAAGGTGCCGACCACGTAGTCGCTCCGACTCCGGTTGGTGAGTCCGGCCCCGTCCTTCGTCTCGAGGCGAAGGCTGCCGGAGCCGGCGTTGATCGTCGCTGTGTTCTGGACCAGGGCGGCTCCGGGGCCCCGGTCAGCGTCGATCACTCCTTCAGCAGCCGTGGCGTTGGCGATCAAGACCAGGTCGCCGTCGTCCGTCGTGATGTTGGCCTCAATGACGATGTTCCGGCCCGCCATGAGCGTGAGCTTGCCGCCCTTGCCGCCAGGATTGTTGACGGTGATCGGACTCTTGACCGTGAGGTCTTGACTGGCCTGAAGCGTGACGTCGGTTCCGGCACTCAAGAGCTGGGTGATGCGTTGGGTCGGGGCGACGACGGTCTGGCCAGGCCCGAGCGCGAAGGTGGCTGTTTCGAGCGGAAAGACGACGGCGACACGCTCCTCCTTCAAGGTGGCGACGAATCGGTTGCCGAGGGCTGAGGCCGCCGTGCCGCTCGAGGTCTTGGTCCCGACGACGCTGTTCGCCGGGCCAACGACGCCAACGGAGCCCCCTGGTCCTGCGCCGAAGCTCAGGGCGGCTGCGTCGGTCACCGCTCCGTTGTCCCACTCGTCGCTGCGGACCACGTAGTTGCCGTTGCTCAGCTCAATGACCTCCGTGTTCGAGACACGATCGTTCTCGGTCGAACCGATGAGGCTGTTGGCGGCGCTGACGACCCCTGTGACACCAGTGCTGCCGTTCCCCCACGTCGCTGCGCCCACGTCCCTTACGGGCCCGTTGTCCCATTCGGGGCTGCGGATGACGTAGTTGCCGTTCTTCAGAACGACCACGCCAACGTTGGAGCCAGGAGAGCCCCCAGCCCTAAGGGAGACCCGGTCCGTACTGCTCGAGCCAATGAGGCTATTCGCAGCAGACACGGGCCCTGTAATGCCGGTTGCACCGTTGCCCCAGGTCGCCGCCCCAACGGCTTGAAGAGCGCCGTTGTCCCACCCCCAGCTGGAAACGACGTAGTTCCCGTTGGTCAGTGCGAAGACTCCACCCAGCCCGACGAAGTTGCCAAGCGCCGTTCCGTAGAGGCTATTCGTCGTCGAAATGGGGCCGCTGACGCCAGTCGTGCCGTCGCCCCAGGTCGCCGCCCCTGCGTTCGGAACTGCCCCGTTGTCCCAATTTGGGCTGGCGACGACGTAGTTGCCGTTGCTCAGCCCGACCACACCCGCGCTTGCGACTTCGTCTTCCGAGGTTGAGCCGACGAGGCTGTTGGCAGCAGATACCGCGCCCGTTATGCCGGTCGCGCCGTCGCCCCAGGTGGTGGCTCCTGCGTCAGTTACTGTTCCGTTGTTCCACCTAGGGCTTGAGACTACGTAGTTGCCGTTGCTCAGCGCGATCACGCCACCCGAGGAGACGCCGTCGGTGTTGCTGGTACCCACAAGGCTGTTGCTGGCGGTAACGGCCCCTGCGATACCTGAACTGCCGTTTCCCCAGGTTGCGGCCCCAGCGCCGCTTGCAACGCCGTTGTCCCAACCGGAACTCCTCACGACATAGTTTCCGTTGGTCAGGGCGACGACATCTGTGGAGACGAGATCGTTCTGACTAGAGCCAACAAGGCTGTTGGCAGCAGAGACCGCTCCTGTGACGCCACTGGTGCCGTTCCCCCAGGTTGCTGCTCCTACGTTTCTCACTGGCCCGTTGTCCCAGTCCCGGCTTTGGACAACGTAGTTCCCATTCGTCAAACCCGTGACGCCTGTGAGCGACACTCGGTCCTCAGTGGTCGAACCGACGAGGCTGTTGGCAGCCGAGACGGCTCCTGTCACCCCGCTGGCGCCGTCACCCCAAGTTGCAGCTCCCGCGTCCGACACGCCTCCGTTGTCCCAGTTCGGGCTCCGAACCACGTAGTTGCCGTTGTTGAGGGCTACGACGCCGGTGTCGGAAACTTGGTCGTTGGCAGTTGAGCCCACGAGACTGTTGGCAGCAGAAACGACCCCAGTGACTCCGGTGGTCCCGTTGCCCCAAGTTGCGGCTCCTGCGAAGGTCGCGGCACCGTTGTTCCATCTGCGGGTTCGAACGACGTAGTTGCCATTGGTCAGCGCTACCACCCCCGTTCCGGACACCTGGTCACCCCCGGTTGACCCTACGAGGCTATTGGCGGGGGAGACGGCTCCAGTGACCCCGGCTGAGCCGTCACCCCACGTTGCTGCTCCTGCGTCCGGTACAGGCCCGTTGTTCCAGTCCGGGCTCCGCACCACGTAGTTCCCGTTCTCTAGAGCCACAATACCGAGTCGTGAGACTTGATCTCCCACGTTGGAGCCGACAAGGCTGTTGAGGTCGGTTACGGCGCCAGTTATCCCTGTCGTTCCGTTGCCCCACGTTGCTGCGCCTGAAAAGAAGGTTGCTGCTCCGTTGGCCCACCTCGGGCTTGTAACGACGTAGTTGCCGTTCTTGAGCGCGACGACGCCAGCGCCGATCTGGTCGTTGGTCTTTGTCCCGACAAGGCTGTTTGCAGCAGAAACCGTCCCGCCTACACCACTCGTACCACCTGCCCAAGTTGCTGCACCGGCGTTCGTAGCGGCACCGTTGTCCCAGTGGATGCTATGGAGAACGTAGTTGCCGTTCGTCAGCGCCGCGACTCCAGCACCGATCTCATCGCCTGCTGTCGAGCCCGTAAGCGTGGACAGCAGAGCCCCGGTTGTACCGTTGAACAGGTAGGCAGCGCCTGCATCCACGGCGGCCAAGTTGTCTTTGGGGTCGGTCACGACGACGTTGCCGCCGGAGAGCGGGAGGGTCGTCGTCCCGTAGCCGGTGCCGTTGGGGTTGGGGTCCACCAGCGTGAACTGCGCCAGGGCACCGTTCACGTCGTCGAGGGTGAGGTTCTGGGGATCCAGCAGGAGCCGACCCGAGTCCAGAGCACCCTGGCTGCGTAGCTCGCCCGCGTAGCGAACGTCTCCCTGCGAGGACACCTCCACCCGCCCGCCGCGCCCCTGCGTGCTGCAGACCTGAATCTCACCGTTGAAGGCCGTCGAGCGCTCAGCACCGACCACGACCTCGCCCGCGTCGCCAAGGACAGCGTCTGCTTCCAATCGCGTGGCTGAGGTCAGGAGCAAGGTCTCCGCGTGCCAGTCCTTCGTGCCCTCGGGTCCCGCGTCTCGCTTGGCCGTGCCTACCCGCAGCGCCCCTGCCCGCCCGACGCCCGAAGCCTTCAATCGGGCGGTCGCCAGGCAGGTGTCCCGGCCACTGAGCCACACCGCTCCACCAACGGAACCGCTCACGTCGAAGCGGCCGCTCGCGAAGAGCGAGGTCTTCGCGAGCACTTCGATCGAGCCGCCTCTTCCTCGAGGGTTGCGAGCGAGGAGGGTGCCTTGGGTCGATCCGACGTAGCGGTCGCACTCGACGGAGGCCGACCCCGCTCCGCACCCAGAGCCCGCGTCGAGGCAGATCGGACTCTGGTGCAACACCGACCGAGCCCGGACGTGAAGTGCCCCTCCACGAGCAGTGACAGGGCCGACCAGTGAAACGAAATCGGCGTGCAGCTCCAATCGTCCGCAGGGCTCCACGCTGACCTCCCCGCTGGTCTCGACCTCCAAGAGGCCCGTCGCCTGCAGGCGAAGGGCAGGCGCGCTGACCTTGCCCGAGACCCTGAGGCGGGGCGCAACGACGGTCAGCGGGGTGGCGCTCTGGATCTTCCCCGCCAAGCGCAGCATTACGTTCGCCCGGATCGCTCGTACATCTGCCCAAGGGCCGAGGTCGTGCTCGGCCTCGTTCGCCTCAAGGCGGACACGTCCCGCAGCGACCCGAAGCGTGCACCGATCGTCCTGGAGAACGACGAGTTGGAGCACTCCGCAATCTTCACGCCACGTGGTAACCGAGGTCCCGTAGCCATTGGCAGGCTGCGAATAGGGCCCTTGTTGAGCGTCGGAGTAGAGGAATGCCGCAAGGAAGGCCAGGAGGAGCGCTGCTCGTGCTGCGTCCATGTCGCCTCGTAGACAGAAGAGGGAGGAGGAGGAGGGAATGCTCACCGCAGAGAGGGTTGACAGAGGAGTCTAAAGCGGTCGGCTGCTCGAGAACAGAGCTCGCACACTGGAGTTCCTCGTCGCTAGGCTGAGCTATGGAGAGCCCGCATGAATCCTGAGCGGCTGCGGAAGATTCGCGGCAGCCAACAGGGCGGCGACGCCGTGATTGCTCGCACGCAAGGCATGCGCGCAGACGGCGCACCGCTGACGGTTTTGGTCGCTACTCGCGCGCTCGTTGAGGAAGGGCTCGAGGTAGGTCTCTCCTACGCTCTCATCAGCGTGTCGAGCCCAGGCTCGCCACTTCCCCGCCTGCCCGCTGATCCGGCCAGGCAAGCGAGCCTATCGCTCCAGTTCCACGACACGAAGCTCTCGCCTGGCAACCAGGCCCTAGGAGAGCACATCCGTCCGATATCGACACAGCAGGCCGCTGAGATCGCTGCCTTCGTTCGTGAGCACGCGATTGTGGGTGCATTCGCTGTTCACTGCGATCACGGGATGAGCCGCTCCCCTGCAATCGCTGCGGCGATCTGCGAGGTCCTCCTGGGTTCCGGCAAGTTCTTCTTCGACCGTCGCCTACCCAACCCCAGGGTCTACGACCTTGTCCTTAGGGCTCTGCGCCTCGAGGGCGAGTCGTGAGCGACTCACGCCTGCGAGACCTCGAGCGCCGCTTTCGCGAGACTGGCTCGAGCGAGAGCGAAATGCTGTGGTTCCAAGAGCGCCTCCGAACTGGCGAACTCGGGGAAGAGCAGGCAGAGCTTGCGGCCTGGTCACGAAGCACTCCGGTCGGTCGTGGGAGACCAGGCTGCACCGGTAGGGTACAGGCGCTGGGCAAGAGCGTTGTCTCGCTGGCCTAGCGCATGCCAGCTCGCGTGGCGTGGAGGCCCCTCCTCGCTGGCGACGACCTAGGCCGCGCGGCGGATCCGTCGACCGCTGGGGAAGCGAAGGACTCGACCGCGTCGAGCGCGCGCTTCGCGCTCTCGCCGCAGCTGGGCGCAGACCGCGCTCATCTCGCTCTTGATCTGTTTCAGCCGATCGAGGTTGGGCTGAATCCTCCTCAGGAAGCGCTCGGAGTACTCGGCGGGCGTCTCCTCGACTGCGACCAGCAGCTCGCCCGTCCTGGGGTCGACCTTGCGCTCCAGCGGCTCCTGCGCGGACTTCTCCCAAAGCCCTCGCCGGGCCGCCTCCGCGATCGTGATCCACACCTTCATTGCACCCTCCCCCCTCCCTATCGGTCGCTCCGCCTTCCCAGGGACAGGCCTGTGTTCCTTTCTGCGCGCGCCGGCCCCTGAGCGGTCCTTCCCCAAGAGCGCCCGCGCGCAGCAGGCGTGGGCGCTGGCCGCTATGGTCGAGGCATGGAATTCACAGGCAGCGGCGCGGCGCGGGAACCCCAGGTCAAGGTCCACGAGTGGGCGCTGTTGGGGCTCGGGGTCGTGTGCATGGTGGCCACGATCGTGGGCTACTTCGGCGGCTCCTCGCTCTACGGCAAGACGCTGAAGCCCTCGATCCAGGAGGGCGTGTCGGTCTACCAGAGCGATCCGATCGAGCTGAAGCCAGGCGTCTACAACGTGACGGTGGCCATGACCCTGCGCGTGCGGGACAACCTGCTCGGCACCGCGCCGCGGCACACCTTCACGCTGACCTCACCTCAGCTCCCCGACTGGAGCGAGTCCGAGACCCTCTCCTGGAGCCGGTCCCGGAAGCGGAAGAGGAGCAGCTCAGCCCACTCGCGCTACGAGTCCTCGACCTTCCCCCTGCGCATTCAGAGGCGGGTGGCAGAGAACTACGCGTTCACGATCAGGGCCGACTCCGAGATCGACAAGGAGTTGACCTTCCGCGTCAAGAAAGCGCTCTTCGACTACCGCCTGCCCCTGGGACTCGGCCTGGCCTTCCTCGCGGCGGCCCTGATCCTCAGCGAAGGCCTGCGCGCCAAGCTCCTCAGCGCGAGAGGCTAGCCCTCGAGTCATGCGCCGACGCGTCCAGCTCATGACCCGCAACGCGCGCAAGCTCGCCGAGTATCGCCGCCGCCTCTCCCTCTACGGCCTCGACGTCGTCCAGGCCGAGAAGGACCCCAGCCGGATCGACGCCTGGCTGGCGGAGCGGGGCACGGTCGCGGTCCTGCGCGAGCGGAGCAAGCTCTACACGCCCGCGGGCGAGCCCTTGAGCGAGCTGCACCACCTCCAGCCCGCGCTCAACCGGAGAGGCTGCGCAGCAGCGAGCCTCCTGCGGACCTCGCGCGTCGCTGCCGCGCCAACGCCTTCCGCCGCTACATGGCCGGCCAGCTGGCCGCCTGCGTCCGCTACGACGTCCTCCCCGAGTGCGGCTACTACGCCGACAAGCTCGTGCGAGCGCTGGCCGAGCTCCACGACCCCGACCTGGCCGACCTCCGCCGCCTGCGGGGCTTCATGGACCAGCTCTTCGACCTGCTCTACGCGCGCCAGCTGATCAACAGCGACGACCGCGACACCTACCGGGAGGTGTTCCCCGTCTTCTCGCCCTTCTACGTCGCCTACGACGTGGAGGTCACGACCCCGCTCGCGGAGCAGGCGCAGCGCCTCCTCGCGTGACCCTCCAGCGGGCCCACCGCGCGACAGGTAGGTTCACCTGCGCTTCTGCGTCACCCGGACGCTGATCTGCGCCGCGGCGAAGAGGTCGCGCACGGCCAGGGCGCGAGCCTCGGTGACCCCCTTCAGGACCGGCACGACCGGGCTGCGGCACAGGTCAGCGGCCGCCGCGGCGTCCAGGCCCAGGTCTTGCAGGATCCGAATCGCTGCGTCGCGGCGGGCCCGGAGACCCAAGCCGGAGATCACCAGGCCGTAGCGGCCTCGCGAGAGCAAACACAGCTGGCGCGGGGCCGCCGAGAGGTCCGCCTGGGGGTCCTCCAGCAGCGCCTCGAGCGCGAGCGACCACTCCTCGGAGTCCAGCGCGAGCGCTTCGCTCCGCTCCCGGTGGCCCGCCAGATCCGGCGGCCGACCGAGGCGGACCACGGCCCGCTCGCACTCCCCGCAGCGGGGGAGGTGTCCGATCCCGGAGTCGTCCTGCGAGCAGCTGTACTTGGCGCGGTAGCGGGCGAGGACCTCACCGCGGCGACCCGCTCGCAGGAGCGCCGCCTCGAGCCGCTGCGCGCACTCGGCGTCTGCAGGAGCCTCCGCCAGGGCACGCTCCAGCCGCAACACTTCTTCGTCCACCCCGACCCCCTGCGACCGTCGCGCCCTGCTTCGAGCGACCGGATCGAGACTACCCGGCGCCTGACCGGACCTCGGCCAGCCCTCGTCGAACGTGGCAGACTCCCCTTCATGGTGAACGCCTTCCCCAGCCATGGGCTCGCGCGGTTCCCGGAATCGGGAGGACAGGCCGGGGCGAGTCGTGCAGGAGCGCCGAGGCTCGTGCAGGCCTGTCCGAGCGCATTTCATGTCGCCGCAGGCGACGAGGCCCGCGAAGCGGGCCGCCGATAAACGGTGAAAGCGGGCGGCAAGCGCACGCCTAGAAGCTGGCGCTCAGCCCCGCGGTCCAGCCGCGAACCTTCTCGCCCAGGAAGTAGCTGCCGGTGAGCTGGAACTCGCTGACCAAGGGCGGTCGGAGGCCTTCGGGGAGCCCGATCGCGACGCCGCCGCCGAACACGCCGTAGTCACTCAACTCGAAGGTCTGCTCCAGCTCGTCGAGGTAGCGTCGGTAGCCAAGGTCGACCAGCCAATCGATCCGCCACTCTTCGTTCGACCACAAGGGGCCGCGCAGGTCGACGCGCAAGGTCAGCCACTGCGAAGTCAGCGGGCGCCGCTCGGCGTCCTTCTCGGTGTCGAGGACCTCGCTGCGGCGCAGGTCGTAGCGGACCAGCAACCCCAGGGTCAGCTCGCCGAGCTCGAGCCCTGGGTGGCGGAGCGCGAACGAGCCCCCGTAGCTGCCGTAGAGCGCGTGGACGTCGAAGATCACGTCGTCGAAGAGGAGCGAGAAGGCGAGCGCGTCGGGGCCGCGGTAGGAGGCCCGGTTGCTGACCCAGGCCAGCCCCAGGTGGAACAGAGGCTGCGCGCGGAGACCAAAGGGAAGCCGCAAACTGGGTCCGGCGCCGACCGAGCCGGCGAAGACCTGCCACTTGACGTCGCCGTAGACGGTCGGGGTGAGCGGTCCCGTGATCCGGGCGGTCAGGTAGCCCAGCTCTAGCTCGACGCGGAGGTCGAGGGTGTCCTCGATCAGCGAGGGCTCGAAGGGGATCAGCAGGTTCTGAGGGCTCACCTCGAGGTCGGGGCGATTCTCGAACACGAGGTCGCCGCCGCTCAGCTCTCCGTCGCTGGCGAGCGAGGAGAAGGACTGCGAGAGCGAGCCGAGCCCCGTGTTGCGCGCGGCGCGGCGCACGGCGTCGCGGGCGGCGGCCAGGTCCTGCGCCGCCGCGGGGGCGGCGCACGACAGGAGCGCCAGCAGCGCGAATCCAGCTCGTGGGGCTCGGGCGAAGGAGGGGAGGTTCATACAGATCCGGCGCGGGTAAGTGGACGCGCAGTCTACCCGCGTTCCCTCTTTGGCTACAGCTTCAGCAGCCGCTCGCGCGCTCCCTCGACGTCGAGCATGCGCCCGCCCGAGACCCTGTTGGCGAGGGCGCTGCGGGGCGAGGACCCCTCGAGCAGGGCGCGCAAGACCGTGGTCGCGCTGCGGCGGGGGTCGTCGCTCCAGATCAAGGCCAACGCGCCGCTGACGAAGGGCGCTGAGAAGGAGGTGCCGTTGATGTAGCGCCCCCCCCCGCCGCGATCGAGG
>CALDQK010000166.1 GCA_937911525.1 uncultured bacterium | reverse complement strand
TGCCACCCCGAGGAGGCCTCGGCGCTGCACCCCGAGTTCGGCCACGCGGGCGAGCTGGTCGAGTACGTCTACGAGCTGGGCGCTGACGGGCAGCCGCGGGTCGACGCGCGCGGCCAGAAGGTCCACGTGCTCGAGCTCGGCCCCAACGGCAAGCCGCTCCTGGGGGCCGACAACAAGCCGATCAAGCGGATCCAGTTCAAGATCCTGCTCGGCAAGGACGGCAAGCGCCAGGACGAGGGTCGACCGGTGACCAACGTGACCTGGTTCGACGCCTACGCCTTCGCGCGCTGGGCGGGCAAGCGCCTGCCGACCGAGGCCGAGTGGGAGGCCGCGGCCTCCTGCGAGGTCGAGAAGGGCTCCTTCACGGGCGTCAAGCGCGCCTTCCCCTGGGGCCAGGCCTTCGACCGCAACCGGCTGGTGTGCGCGCCGACGCACGACCGCTGGGATCCTGACCTCTTGCCCGCCGTCGGCAGCCGCCGGGAGGGCGCGAGCTCGATCGGGGCCCTGGACATGGCTGGCAGCGTCAAGGAGTGGACCGGCTCCCACTACGACGCCTACTCGCCCGAGATGCGCAGCGCCGACTCCGACTTCGGCGTGCGCTTCCGAGCGATCCGTGGCGGCGGCTTCGGTAACTACTGGGAGGCCGCCTTCAAGACCACCTACCGCGGTCGCGCGCTCCCGAGCGACCGCCAGATCACGACCGGCTTCCGCTGTGTCCGGCCCGCCCGCGAGGGCGAGTAGCCGAGGAGGACTCGCCGTGCGACCTCTGCGTCTGACGAGCTCGTTTGCGTGTCTGGCCCTGCTGGCCAGCCTGGGCTGCTCTTCCAGCGACGACGCCGCGGACGACCGCGCTTCGCTGATCCCGCTCAAGGAAGAGAGCGAGGGTGGGGTCGAGCACGACCTCGCCAAGGCCAAGGGCCTGGCGCCGGTGCTGGAGAAGCCCCGGCGCTACCCCTTTACGGTGGCCGTCGCGCCGCTCGTGATCGAGTTCCGCAAGGATCAGGAGCGCTACGAGGAGGACCTCGACAACCCGCTCCCCTTCCTGACGCCGAACCGGATTCGCTCTCAGCACACTCAGGCCGAGAGCTGGCCCAACAGCACGGACTGGCCCGAAGAGGAGCGCCGAATCGTGCTGGCGCTGCGCGAGGGCCTCGGCGTCAGCGCCGAGGGCTCGGCCGCTGGGGCTGCTGAGGCCCCTGCCGGGGAGGCGCCGGCCGGAAAGGCGC
>CALDQK010000165.1 GCA_937911525.1 uncultured bacterium | reverse complement strand
CCAGTGCCGGAAGGGGTGCGCGCGGGGGTTGGCGACCGAGGGCCCGTCGTCGTCGGCGTCCGTTCGGATCGTCTCGCTCGGGAGCCAGGCCGGGAGGCGGACCTCGCTCATGATCCGCGCCAGCTCGTGGACCTTCTCGCGCGGGACGCGGTGCGTGTTGCGGCGCCAGCAGGCGTCCGGGTCTGCCAAGAACGTGACCACCCGGATCTCGTAGCCAGCCTTGCGGGCTGCCACGGCGTAGGGCTCGACCGCCCGCCATGTGAGGTTGCACTTGTCCACGACGATCGGCGTCTGGCCTGCCGCGAGAGCCGCGTGGAACTGCCGCAGGCAGGCCTCGTGCGCTTCGCCGAGCCTGGCGCGGTCGAAGCGGTAGGAGCCGTCAGGCCGCAGGAAGAAGCGGTCGGTGCTGAGAGTCAGCGCGTTCGGGTAGCGCTGCGCGGCGTAGGTCGACTTCCCGGCGCCGGGGACCCCGCGCAGGAGCAGGAGCAGGCCAGCGGGCTCCGCGTCCCGGGAGCGGGCCCACTTCGGCGGGGGCGGGGCCTCCGCCTTGCGCGCCCCGCGCCCGCAGTTGTGGGCTCGGCAGAGCCAGCGGAGGTTGAGGTGGTGGTTGTCGCCCCCCGCGCTGAGGGGTTGCAAGTGGTCGATCTGGAGCGGCTCGTCGGGCGGCGTTTCCACGCCGAGCTCGCGGCACATGCTGCAGTAGCGGCCGCCCTGGCGCTCGTCCACGAGCGCCAGGACGGCCGGCGGGATGTCCCGCGTGGCCAGGCGGCGGCCGTCGCCGCGTCCCCACTGGCGGGGGTTCACGAGGCGACCTCGGAAGCGGACGGACGGGGTCGCACCGCCTCACCGAGTTGGTGCTCGGCTCCCTCTGTCAGGGCGTCCGCGGGTTGGGGGTAGGGCTTGGCGATCTTCAGCACCTGCTTGCGCATGCGCCGGTCGAGCGGCATGACGTAGCGGTGCTTGCCGGGGATGGGGATCCACACGGAGCCGCGGGGCGGCTTCGCCTTGGGGTTGTCGAAGGTGCTCCCCGTGTAGTGGCGGCGGTGGAGCTTCTTCCCCTGGTGGACGAGCATGCGCGCGGGGGCGCTCGTCCCCGTGTAGATCCAGTTCCCGGCCTGATAGATCCGCCCCAGGTGACCTTCGGCGGGGTCGGCGAAGCTAACGACGAGGCGGAGCCTCGGGCAGCGCTCCCTGAGCTTCTTGAGCGCGCGGGAGACGACGGCCGTGACGTGAAACCCCTCGTGGCCGTCGAGCGCCACCCGGCCCAGTTCGCACACCTCCTCGGGGCGCAGCCCGAACATGAGGTGCTGGTTGCGGCAGGGGCGGGAGAAGATCACCGCGCCCTTGAACTGGTCGTCCCACCAGACCCCGAGGCGCACCGTCTTGACCACGGGCATGGTCCGGCTGTAGTGCCAGCGCTTGACCGCGTAGGTCGCCGCCTCGTTGGAGCACCAATCAACTCGCAGGCGGCTCACGGATGTCCTTCCCGCAGTGAGGGCAGAGCTTGGGGGCGAGCTGGTCGAGGTCGTGCTGGTCGTCGGCCGACGTCGGCTGAAAGGCAGGGACCGAGCCGAGCAGCTGCGCCAGCTCGTCGTCGCTCCAGCCGAGGGCTTCCAGGTCGAGGTCCTCGGCCTGCAGCTCTGAGAGCAGGCTGGCCAGGGCCGCCTCGTCCCACACGGCCAGCTCGGCGGTGCGGTTGTCGGCGATCGCGTAGCCGGTGGCGGTGAGCGGGTCGTCGTCGACCAGCACCGCGGCGATGTGCGTCCAACCGAGCGCCTTGGCCGCCTCGAGCGTGCCGTTGCCGGCCTCGACCACGAGCCCCTCGCGGCGGACGACGAGCGGCTTGCGCTGGCCATAGAGCCGGAGGCTGGCCTTAATCGCCTCCAGGTTGCGGCCGGGGTGCCGCCGGGCGTTGGCCGGGTCAGGGGTCAGGTCGGAGACCCGGATGGCCAAGGGCTGGAGCTGCTCGGCGATGTGGTGGAGGGGCGCGTCGGTCATGTCACGCAAGATGCAGAGACGCGGGACGCGACCACCTACCAGGCGAAGACCAGGCTGAGGGAGCCGAACTGGTCGCCCTGCCGCTGGCCGGAGAACTGCGGTGTGCGGTAGGTGTGGAGGTAGGTGAAGGTCACGCGGTCGGACAGGACGACCGTCAACCCCGCTGAGAGCTCAGCGACCAGCGGGCGCCGCTCGACGCGGTGTCCCCCGGAGCGGAGCAAGTTGCCGTCGAGGAAGATGTCGTAGGCCACGGCGCGGGCCCGCGCGCTGGCTGTCAGGTAGCAGCGGAAGGGCGCGGGGGTCGCGTCCGCGTACTCGTCAGGCACCCCGAGGCCGAGCCGGAGCGTCGCGCTGGCCTCCGCGTGCGTGGTCGCGTTGCCCAGGGCGACCACCGCCTCCGCTGTCACGTCGGCGTCGATACCCGCGACCCGGGCGCGGACGAGCCTTCGTGAGAGGGCGTAGCTGAGCCCGAGGGTCGGCTCGTCCCGGAGCTGGTGCGTCCAGCCGTTGGCCGGCTTCGCGTGGACGACGTCGTGCGCGAGGCGGTGGGCGGCCTCGCCGCCCGACGTCGGACCGACGATCCCGAGGGTGAGGGTGATGCGGTCCTGGAGGGAGAGCGCGCGGCTGCGCCGCGTCGTCCCGAAGCGCAGGAAGGTGAAGCCCGCGTAGGGCCTGTCCTCGCGGACGAGGGCGCGGGCAGACGTGTCCTCAGGGGTGTAGAGCTGCTGCGCGAGGGTCAGCTCCCACTCGCTGTCGTCGATGTCGAACGCCGCAGGGAGCGCGCTCCTGCGCAGCCGGCCAGACAGCGCGATGGCGGCCCCGTTGGTGTAGTGCCCGTCGCTGCCGGCGAGGAGGTCGTTCTCCCAGGTCAGGCGGATGCGCTCCAACCCGCCGTCCTGACCCCACGAGGGGAGCCCAGAGCAGAGCAGGAGCACGAGCGCGGCGACGGCGGACCTCACGCCCTGCAGGGTTCAGAGACCCGGGAATGCGCCCCCTTCGGAACCCGCGATTCAGGGCGGGATCCGCGTTGCCGAACACATGACGAACCTCATAGAGTCCTCGCCGCTCCGGGGCAGACGACCCCAACAACGTCAGGAGGACGACATGGCGAAGCGGAAGACGAAGACCAAGACCAAGGCCAAGCGGACCACAGCCAAGCAGAACGCGAAGGCCAGGGCCGACTCGGGGGAGCACCCGCGGCTGCCGCTGGTGGGCACCCAACGGGAGGCGCTCAAGGCGTTCGCCACCAAGCGCGACCTGGCCGCGGTGGCGGTCAAGCTCGCGAGTCAGCACGGGACGACCGAGCAGCAGGCGCTGAAGCGCGCGGAGGTCGAGGGCCGGAAGCGCGACGAGATCGAGGCCCTCGTCGAGGACCTCGCGGGTCGCGCGCAGCAGCGGAGGCGGGTCCACCTGAGCGAGCTGGGCGGGTGGCCGGTGTGCTGGACTGAGGAGCGCCGCGGGGCCGTGAAGGCGCCTGAGCTGCTCACGACCCCGATCACCGTCAACGCTGACGCTGTCTCGTGCACGCGCTGCAAGCGGGCTGCAGAGCTCCCTTCCCCTGAAGACACGGCCGCGCTCAAGCGCGCTGAGGCTGAGGCCGAGCAGCCGGCGAAGGCCAAGCGCGTGAAGAAGGGTGAGACGAAGTCGGGCCGGGCCAAGCGCCAGCTCAAGCTGAAGAAGAACCTCCCGGTCCGCCTGAAGCTCAAGGACCTGGAGGTGAAGGGCGTCCTCCGCCCGGACGGCACCATGAGCGTGAAGGGCACCTCCTACGCCAGCCCCCACGCCGCCGCCAACGAGCTGGCCGGGGAGCTGGTCTCCTACCGGATCGACGGCTTCCAGGCGTGGCGCTACCAGGACGACGATGGCAAGTGGCGCATGCTGCGGGACCACGGCTAGCCATGGCGGCCGACGCCGACGAGCCGCGCCCTGACGTCTTGAGGGCCCTCCGGGCAGCGCTGCTTCGCCTGCCCGGGGGGCGCTCGCCCCACCTGCAACGCGACGTGGGTGAGCTGAGCGCAGAAGGCGCGAGGTCCCTCCTGGGCGTGATCCGCCACCTCCAAGCCGCTGCGGACTCCGAGCGGCAGAAGCGGCGGCGCGGCCAGTTCTGGTAGCGCCGCGAGGCACCTAGCCCGCGCTCTGGGGTTCGTCCCCGCCTGACCCTGGCGCCTCAGGCTCGGTCTCGTCCGAGCTCCCCTGGGCCGCCCGGGTCAGGTCCACGTTGGGGAACTCCTCGAGGTCAACCTCAGCCTCGCCGAAGACGTGCTCGAGGATCGCCTCGCGCCGCTCGTCAGAGACGATCCCCTCGAAGGCGCGGACCAAGGCGCCGCCCTCCTTGGTGAGCAGGATCAGGCGCTCGGGCTCCTCGTCACCTTCGGCCTCCAGGTGCGCCCGCGTGTTCTGCCTCGCGTCGGCGATCACGGCCTGGATCGCCCGCGCCCGCGGCGGGCTGAGGGCCCCGCGAGCCAGGAGCGCGCCGATCTCCAGGTCAATCGACACATAGTCCTCGTAGGACTTGGCCGCGAGGATCTTCGCGTCGAGGCCCAGGTCTTTCAGCTCGAGCTCGGCGGCCAGTTCGAGCTCGCTCCGCTTGGCCTGCGTGACCTTCCGCACCAGGTCTGCCCGCGCGAAGGTCGCCCGCGACTCAGGCGGTGGCGTCCCACCTCCCATGCCTGCGTCGGTCCCGCCGCCCTCACGCCAGGCGCGCACCTCCCCCGGGTCGAAGCGCGGGCGGCCTCGGTCGTCCCGCGAGTGAGGGCAGCCTTGCTCCAGCCAGCGGTTCACGGTGCGCGGCTGGACGCCGAAGACCGCCGCGATGTCGCGCTTGGTCGCTCGTCTGTTCGGGTGCTCTTGCGGCTCCGCCATGCCCCCAAGAGTGCCTGCACCCGGGACGCGGCCAGGGTGCGCGCTTGATGTCACGGTGACATCCCTGGTGTCATGCCCGTTTGCGGCCCAAACTCTTGCATGACAAGCGGATCGGGGACCTTGATGTCAATGACACGTCGGAACGCCCCGGCGCTGATCTCGCCCCTGCACGCGCGCGGAGGGTGCGCGGC
>CALDQK010000164.1 GCA_937911525.1 uncultured bacterium | reverse complement strand
AGGCAGGCGATCGCTCGCTCCTGGTCTGCGAAACCGTCGGGGTAGTGGATCAGGCGCATTTTGGCCCGGAGGTCGGGCGGCAGCTCGGCCAGCTTCTCGTAGGGCGTGTGGGTGCCTAGGTTCGTCTCGTGGATCACCAGGTCACCGGCGCTGAGCCAGTCGATCAGGCCGCGGTCGAAGGCGGTGTCGGCGCTGTAGGCCAACTCGCGGCCGGCGGCGCGGATCCTGAGGGCCGTCGTGGGGACGTGGTGGATCGTGCGTCGACATGAGAGCTCGAATGGGCCCAGGGCTACTGGGGCCTTCAGGTCCAGGTCGCGCAGCTCGAAGTAGTCGCTGAGCTGCATGTCGTTGGCAGGCTGGCCCACCGCCGGCAGGAGACGCTCCATGCCGGCGGCGAGGCAACCCTCCCAGAGGCGCTCGCGGGCGGCGGGATGGATGAGGAGCGGGAGGCGTCGGCCGAGAGCGAAGTGAGCGAAGTAGCCCAGCCCCTCGAGGCCCGAGCAGTGGTCGGCGTGGAGGTGGGTGATCACGACGCCAGCTAGGTCCCCTGCGTCCAGCTCGAGGCCTGCTTTGGCGCTCGACTCGCGCAGCACCTTGCGGATGGGGTGGGGGCAGTCGATCAAGAGCCACTGACCCGCGCTCCGCAGCGCGAGGCAGGTGCTGTAGTGCAGGGCAGAGAAGGCGTCCCCGACGCCGAGGACGAGGACCTCGAGACCCTTGGAATCACTCACTCGACCACCTCTTCGGGCCGCTCCACGCGCGGGTCCCTGACGAAGATCACGGTTCCGGCGACCGCTAGGGCCGCCGCCAGTCCAAAGAGCCCCGCGTAGCCGAGCTGCTCGGCAACCAGGCCGCTCAGCGCCGAGGCTCCACCCGTCGCGAGCACGACCACGCAGGCCTGCAAGGTGTAGTCGGTCGCGGCGGCCTCCGGATCACAGGCATCCATCATGAGCGTAAACAAGGCCGCTGTCGCGGTGCCGCCGACGAAGTGCTCGTAGCCGACGAGGGCCGCGAGGGGCCCTAGGCCGGGCTTCAGCAGGGCGGCGCCCAGATAGACCGCCATACCCGTGGCTTGGAGCAGACCAAAGAGGAGCAGAGCCCGCTTTCGGCCCAGCAGACTGACACCCGCACCCCCCACCAAGGCGCCGCAGAGACCCGTGGTGAAGCCGCCGACTCCCAGCAGCCAACCGATCTCGGTCTTGGTGTGACCCAGGTCCACCAGGAAGGGACGGAGCATGCCGCCGCCGAGCGCGTCACCCAGCTTGAACACCGTCAGCAAACAGAGCCAGGAAGCGAAGCCGGGGCGGCGCAGCGTGCCCCAGAGCGAAGGCAGCTGGGGCTGCAGACCTGGAGGACGCGTTGGCGGCTCACCCCCAATCAGCAAGGGGAGACTCGAGAGGAGGAGGCCGAGGGCAAGGAGGCGACAGGCGAGGGGCCAGCCGAGCAGGTCGAGGAGGGCCAGGATCAACCCGCCGCCGACGATCATGCCCGCTCGGTAGCCCGCGACCTGGACCCCGTTCCCGTAGCCGCGCTCCGCCGGCTCGAGCAGGTCGACCGCCAAACCATCCGTCGCCACGTCCTGGGTCGCCGCGACGAGGTTGGTCAGGGCGACCGCGACGAGGAGCGCGCCCAGCCCGTGCTCCGGCGGGAAGTGCGCCAGGACGAGCAACAAGAGCACCCCGAGGGCCTGGAGAGGGAGGATCCAGGACCTGCGGCGGCCGAAGCGCTCCGACCCGTAGCGGTCCACGAAGGGCGCCCAGAGGAACTTGAGCGCCCAGGGCAGGGCGAGGATCGCCGTGAAGCCGATCGCCTTGAGCGAGACCCCCTGCTCACGAAGGATAACGGGCAAGGCTTGGGTGAAGAACCCGAAGGGCAGACCCTGCGCGAAGTAGAGGCTGGCCAAGAGCCCCAGCTTGACCGCCGTCGAGCGAGTCAGAGCAGCCCCTCCAGGAGCCCGAGCAGGGTGGAGCTCGCCGAACCCGCGGGCACCGCGTCGGGCGCCGTCAGGGAGAGCAAGAAGTATCCCTGCACGCTGGCCTGGATCGCCGCCGCCAAGGAGCGCGCTGGGCGCGTCGACATGCCGCGCGCGCGGAGTGCCTCGCGCACCAACTCGACCAGCCCCGCGTGGCTGCGCTCCAGCGCCGAGCGGAAGGCCGCCGCCACCTCGGGGTCTCGCGTCGCCTCGGCCGCCGCACCCACCCAACACGCCACGCGGCGCGGATCCGATTCGGCATCGCGGGCAAGGTGAGCCTCCACCCAGGCCGCGAGCCGATCGCCGGGAGCCTCGAGCTGGGCCAGCCTCCCTTCGAGTCGCTCGACCAGACCGTCTGCCAGATAGTCGATCAAACGCAGCAGGATCGAACGCTTGGCCGGGAAGTGGTAGTGGACCAACCCCGGCGAGAGCCCCGCCGCCCGCGCGACAGCCGCCACGGAGGACCTCTCGTAGCCGCGCTCGGCCATCACCTCCAGCAGCCCGAGCACGATCTGCTCCTGACGCTCGCTGGTGTTGCTGGGACGTGGCATGTGAACACAGTCCGGTAGTTGGTTGGTTGACCAACTTACCTTTCGCGCGTCCCTCCGTCCAGGGGTCCCCACACGAAAGCAGCCCCGATCCAGGATCGGGGCTGCTCGCTTCAGGCGCCGGTTGGCGCGCCAGGGGCCTGGCTCAGGGGGTGTTGAGGAAGAGCCAGGTGTCGGCGGTGCCGCGGACGAAGAGCAGGTCGGGCGCCTGGTCGCCGTTGAAGTCGCCGACCGTCACCCCGAAGGCGCTGCCGGGCGTGGCGTTGACCTGGGGCAGGAAGCTGGTCGCGTCGACCAGGATCCCGTTCTGGTTGATGTACATCCGCTGCTGGGCGCGCAGCTGGGCCGAGATCACGTCCAGATAGCCGTCGGCGTTGACGTCCACCAGGCGCAGCGACCAGGTGGCCTCGCTGTCGCTCGGGACCAGGGCCGTCATGTTCAGGAAGCGGCTGTTGATCCCCTCGTTCTCGAGCCAGGTGTTCAGCTCACCGGGGGGCGGGGTGCCGACGCCCGGGGCGCCCTCGTTGCCGACGAAGAGGTCGATGTCGCCGTCCTTGTCCAGGTCGCCCTGCGCGATCGAGGTCGCGTAGGCCGAGAGCGTGGGCGGAATGTAGACGTCGGTCTGGTTGACGTAGCGACCGGTCGTGTCGTTGGTCAGCAGCGTCGGGCGGCTGCCGAAGTTGGCCACGAAGATGTCCTGGTGGCCGTCACCGTTCACGTCCAGGAAGGTCGCGTCGAGCGAGTCGTCGTTGAGGGTCGGGACCGAGCCGGTCGGCGCCTCGACGAAGCCGCCCGCCTGGTCGCTCAGGAAGAGCTTGTTCTGGCCCTTGCTCGCGGTGTTCTGGCCGGCGCGGGCGAAGAACACGTCGCTCCAGCCGTCGCCGTTCGCGTCGCCGATCGCGAGCTTGTAGACGTAGGCGTCGTTGGTGGGGTCGATCTCGGCGCCGAAGGTGAAGTTCCCCGCGCCGTCATTGAGGAAGAGGCGCGCCGGCTCGAAGTTCGCCGAGAAGATCAGGTCGAAGTCGCCGTCCTTGTCGGCGTCGATCAGGCGGACGTCGGTCGCCTCCATGACCATGTTCGGGAAGGAGGTCGGGCGGAGCGAGAAGTTGCCCTTGCCGTCGTTCCAGAGGATCCGCGAGGCGTCACCGCGGACCGCGATCGCGACGTCGATGTCGCCGTCGCCGTCGAGGTCGCCCGAGTCGGCGCCGCGGTCGCTCGTCGTGCTCTGAGGCACGTTGGCCGAGGCGTCGACGAACTGGCCGGTGCCCTTGCCGAAGCCCGAGGCCGTCGCGCCCGTGGTGGCGCTGCCGCTCGAGGTGTTGCCGCCCGAGGTCGACCCCATGGTCGGGGAGCCCACCGTCGTCGCCGAGCTCGAGGTCGGAGCCACGCCGCTGCCCGAGGTGCTGCCAGCCGTCGTGCCGCTGGTCGTGTTCGTGGCGCTGCCCGAGGTCGAAGGCGCGACCGTCGTGCTCGAGTTGTTGCTCGACTTCTTGCTGCTGCAGCCTGCCAGCGGGAGGAAGGCGCCGGTCGTCAGCGCCAGGGCCAGGATCGAGAGGGAGCGGAGTTGCATGTGAGTGACCTCTTCTGAGTTCTTCCGTTGAGGTCTTCAACGCGATCCATGGGCCATCGCTGGCGCGGACCTAAGTCTCGTAAAGACAACGCAAGTCGCCGTCTGGCAACGTCCAAACTCGGGGGTGTAGCCGTTTGGCTTCCCGATCTTGGGCGAAGGGCTGCCGTCGCCGGCTGGAAACCATCGTCCGGCCGCAGACGATTCCTCAGGCGCGCGCCGCTCGCACCGCTTCCAGCCAGCCGTAGCCGAAGCGCTCGTCCGGTTCGAGGTAGTGCCCCTCGCTCCACTCGTTCAAGGAGGCCACGAAGAGCAGCGGGTCCTCGAGGTTCGTCCGGCTGAAGTCGACCCCCCTCCGCAGCGCTTCGTGGAAGCGCTCGGGGGACTCGCCCGTCACGACGGGAGACCAGGGGTACTTCCGCGGTCGCTCGGGGCCGAAGTCCGCGGCCCTGGGCGAGGCGTCCCAGCCGGGAGCGACCGAGGGCATATAGGGCAGCCCGGAGCGCTGGCCGTATCCCGCCCACTCACCGGCCCGCTTCTTGGCGCAGGTGGCGTAGTCCTGCAGGAGCTCCCCTCGCCACTCGGGCAGGAGCACGTAGTGCGTCACGCTGTCGAAGCCGACCTCGGCCACGTCGCCGATCACGTGGCGCGAGGGGTCGATCGCGGCCAGGTGCATGTCGCCATAGCCCTCTCGCGCCAGCCAGGCGCGGGCCTCGCTGATCGCGCGGCGAGCCTCGGCGGCGCCGAGCTCGCCGATGAAGAACGAGCTGTCGAAGATCGAGACGTAGGGCCGGCCGCCCACGCGCAGGTAGTTGTCGCGTTCGAAGTAGCTCCGCGCCCAGGTCGCGATCAGGGCCACGAAGTCCTCGACGTCGCTGCGGACGCGGCGGGTGCCCTCGATCACCGGGGCCTCGGCTCGGCGCACCGGGAGCACGCGGCGCGGCATGCGGTTGGCCCACATGAC
>CALDQK010000163.1 GCA_937911525.1 uncultured bacterium | reverse complement strand
CTCGAAAGGTTTGGCTCAAGTCATTGACCGTCGCCGCCCTCATAGGTGTCATCGCGCTTGCTCTCTTGCCCGACATCACCGGACTTGCGATCGTCGGTAGGGACGAGGAGCAGAAGCTGGTGCTCACGATCGGCGACCTCTTCGCGGCGGCGTTCGCGGCCTTCATCGGCCCGGACTGGTTCCAGAAGAGAGCGCAGGTCGCTGAGCAGCGAGGAGAAGTCCACGCCCTTCGACGTCAAGCGGAACTCGATAGTGGGGAGGCGGGACCGTGATTCGCCCGCGATCGATGGGCGCCGCTGCGACCGCTGCCGCACAAGGGCTGGTGGCCCTCGCGGTCGTGTCACTCGGCTGCGGGGGCCGCGTCGTTCTTCATGACCTTACCAAGCTGGAAAGAGGAGAGTGGCCCGACCGCGCGATCAGCTGGTGCTCGCATCGGAACCAAGATCTCAAGGTAGGACCGGATGACTGGGTCGAGCTCCGATACGCGCCGAATGGCGTCGCTGAGCGCTTTCGGCTGGTGTCGGGGTCCCAGTGGGACATCCTCACGCGCGATGTAGAACGCGCTCGCCTGCCCGTTTCGCTGTTGCGCGCCGTCCGCACGCTTGAGGTACGGCCGGCCACAGCGGCACCATTCATTATCGACCCATGCGCGGGCGGCGCATGCGTGGACAGCTGCGCTTCTGATTTGGTCGAGACGATCGAGCAGGCGAACAGCGACCTGGAAGTGATGGTGCATCGGCGTCCGAGCACCCCCCTCGGACCGGGCGACCAGGTCCGAGTCGTGCGGTCCTTCGATCTGTCGGCGTTGGCCGACCCGGCGGCGACCCCTCGTTGGATCAGCGAACAGTTCACTGCGACGGTCGACGACGACGGCTTCTTGTCCATTCCACCCCTCGACCCAGACCGGGCGCTCGCGGAGCCCCAGTTTCTGCCCGACCTGTATGGTGGCGCCGTTCGATCTCAAGCGTCGGTCCGTGTGTACGATCGACACACGCGTGTGAGCCTGGCCTTGCTCGAGCGATGCCTGGACATCCACGCGAACCCGGACGCGGCCATACCATCCGACTGCTCCCCCCTGCAGCTCGATCCAGGCCTCAGGGGCAACAGCGATCACAGGGTGTCGAATTTGGTCCACCAGATCGAGCTCATCGCTCCCACATGGTGGCTCTCGGTGTCCGGCTCCGGTCGCCACCCGGTCGAGTACCGTGAGGGTGAGAGCGTTGCGATGGGCGTCCACCGTGCGTACCGGCGGGTGACTGGAACCGCCATCGCGTGGCTCGCTGAGCGTCCCTACATCACGGTGATTCCGCGGGACCCGCGGGCGGGTGAGCTCCGGCCGCTGCCATTCTTCGCGCGGCACCACACGACGCGTTGGTCACCCTTTCATGACATTCGGATCCTTCCGGGGGACACCATCCTGGTGACCCGAGGGGCTCCAGCCTACCTCCATCGCTGAAGGGAAGCGTGATGCCGGTCTACGAACAGATCATTCACCTACGCGGACTGCACCCCGCGGCCCAGTTGGTGGCGCTGGATGGAGCAGAAGCCCGACCCTCCGGTGATGGGGTCTCGCTTCACGGCCGTCATTGTGTGGAGATCTTGGGGACCCGCACCGAACCCGTGACGTTCGGGGATGCTGGCGGGGTCGTGGCCCGCGCCATCCGGGACGCGCAAGGCCGACTCTGGCTGAGCTCCCTTCAGCGAGTTGCGCTCTCGTTCGAACCAGCGCTGTCGCTTGGGGCCCCGTCCGTCGGGCCTGCCCTCCGATCGCCGCGGCTTTGGATGCGGCAGGTGGACGCTGAGGCGGATGCTTTGGTGTCCTTGGAGGATCTCGCACTCAGCTTGGCGGGCCCCCCCGCCGAGGACCCGGGGACACTTCGATTGCCTTCCGCCCGCGGGCCCTACACTCGTCGACTCCGGAAGTGGTTCGACCCCGGTAGCGGTGACGCAGGCTACCTCCTGCGCTACCGGGATGGCGAGCTCGTGGTCCTCACCGGAGGTGTCAGCCAGAGCGCATTCGTCAACATTGCTTCGCACGCCGTGCTGCACGTCGATCGTCGCGCGGGCATGGAGTTCCGCGTTGTCGCGCACGATGCGCCGGCGACCGTCGGCCTGGACGGGTCCGGGTCGCCCAACGCGCTCTTCATGCAGCTGTCGAATCACTCACGCCTGGTCGTCGAGACAGCTCGCGGACCATCGCGGAAGTTTGCAGTCGACCAGATCGTTGTCGCGGATCAGCGTATCAGGGTAGCTCGGTTCAGCGACGAAGTGCTTACTCTGGCGAGGGAGCACGGCCCCCAGTCCCGTTCGGGGCTCCGCCCCACATTTCTACGCGCGCCCGGCGAACGACTGACGTTTGAGATCGAGATCCCCGAGCAAGCCGCGTCCGCCCCCGTCGACTCCGCACCGGCGCGCTTCGTGTATCGCGATCCTTCGGTGAGTGGCCTGCGTTCGCAGCTCGCTAGTCATCAAGATCGGTTCTTCGGCCTTCATGTGCGTGGACTGCGGACCACATCGCGCAGGTACGAGCTCCTCGACGCGAGCGTTGCGTCAATCGAGCTGGTCTACTCGACCGACGTGCCTGGTGGGGCGAGCTTCGAGTTCCGAGCTGGGGGCGACATCGGGGTTGGCGCAGGAAGGCAGGAGCCATCAGTCCTAGTCCCCAAGCCGGCCCTGCGGGACGCCAAGCGTCGGCGGAAGCTCGAGGTCCCCCTCGGAACGCTCCGGCTCATGGTGGATGAGCCAGCAAGGGCTCTCGTGACTGGGTTGTCGTTCTCGACCGAGGACTCCGCGCTGCGCCTTCACCGACCCATGCTGCAGGGGCGGCCCCTTGGCTTGTCGGCTGGCGCAACAACCACCCTCGGGCAGGTGTACGAACCCTGGGTGATGCGATGGGACGAAACTCGCGGTCCCCTCTCGCTACAGTCGACGGGTGAAGGCCTAGCGCCCCCGGCCGACAACTGGACCGAAGCATTTCGATCGGTTCCGCGCGCCTACGCAATCCTCGAACGGCCCGGGGCTCGGGTCAGCATCGACCAGCACGGTCCCAGGATGGTCGCACCGGCCAGCGATGCGGAACGCACTATGGTGACCACCCTGCGCGTGGACGAGCCCACGCCTCGGGAATGCCTAGCCTATTCCGCCTTCTTCGCGACACTGTCCTACGTCGCAATCGAATGCATGCCGGACCCGAAGACCAAGTGCCTGCACGACGACGAGATTCAACTAAAGGAGCGCGACCTCGCGGGAGCCGCTGCGGCCGCCTACGTGAAGCGCAACGGGCTCGACGACCTACAGCTCGTCTACCACGGCGACCATCCCGCCCCTCTCCATGCGTTCATCGAAGGCGCGGTACCCAACGCTGATCGAATCACCTGGCCTTTCGCCATGGGCCTGGCCGTCCTCCTGAAGGAGCAAGGGGGTGCTTACTGCGACGACATCATGGCCAGCCGGGGCCGCCCCGCGCCCATCCTCGCGTTCGACCAGAGCAACCTCGAAAAGCTGGCGCTAGCGGACCTCGACTGGACCCAGTGCGAGTTCGACGAGCGAGCTGAGAGGCGCGACGCTCTAGTGTGGCCTAGGGGCTCCGGGCAACCTGGGGCTCGTCTCGACCCGAGCGTCGTGTTCTGGCGCGGAGTGTTCATGCGGCGAATGCCCATGGTGCTCCAGCTGAACGCTTCGGCTCGCGCAAAGCTGGAGAAGTTTCCGTTCCTGAAGAAGCTCGTCGCCGTCATCGAGGAGAGGCTGGAGCTCGAGTACGGCTGGAAAGACGAGACGGGCTCATCATGGGTCGCGTCGGTGACAGCGGAGCAGCCGATCGACTTCACGCCCTCGGCCTGGAGGAACGACCTCTCCTTTGCGGTTACCCGGTTCGTGACCAAGGGCTCCGGCGGCAAGGTGGTGGCGTCGGAGGGAGAGGTGGAGATCCAGTTTCTCCGCTTCACCGCTTCGGACGGTTCGCCGCTGGCGCTGCGGTCGTCGTTCGAGTTCGACGTGGTCACGGGCGAGTTCGCACGCGTCAACGCTGCCTTGGACCTGCCTTTTGCGACGACCAGCATACCTGGTTTCGAGTCTGTTCGCGTCCGGCGGGTGGAGACCGACTTCCAATCGCTCTCGCTTCACGTCTCGTTGACCGCTTCTCCCGAGGTGATGGCTGCCCTCCCCTTTCTGGGCGAGCGAAACGAGATCGACGCATCGTTCGCCTTCGACTTGGGGGATTCCCCCGGGTTCGAACTCCGCCTCTCTCTGCCCTCCGAGATCGAGACGAAGCTATTCGGGAAATGGCCGCTGGTTGTTCAAGGGATCGCAGCCAGGTTTGGCGCCGCGAACGACCTTCGCTTCCGCGGGCAGATCGACCTCGGCCTAGGAGACTTCACAAGGCTGGGGGCGGCGGTGGTGCTCCGTGGGAGCGGAGGGGATTGGACGCTCGACGTCGAACTGAGCGAGCTCGCTGGCCGAATCCAGTTGGGTGCCTTCGAACTCGCCGGAGCCCTGTCGTGGACGAAGGCCCTGCCGGCCTCAGGCACTCCCCAGCGCGACCCAGTTCCCAAGGACCAGCTGGCCGGTGCACGCGACCGAGATCTTTGGGGGTACCTCAGCCTGGGCGGCGATGTGCCCCTCGGCGGAAAGCTCGCGTTCCGCGTCGGCTCCAAAGGCGAGCTGACGTATTGGGTCGGGTATCTCCAGCTCGATACACCTCCGTTGCCCCTCGGGCCGGCCGAACTACGAGAGCCCGGTCTACTCCTTGCCAAGAACGCCTCCGACAAGGACGGGAAGCTGCGCGAAGCACTGGCGAACGTGGAGACCTCGGCCCTGAAGAGGGTCCGCCCGAAAGGCGACCTCGCGGCATGGCTGGCCGAGTGGGCGCCCTCCTCCGATCTGGGCTTGCTAGTCGCGGGGAGTGGCTACTTCCACTTCAACGACGTGGTCGCCAGCTCACCAAAGCGAGCCGAGGGCGAGGGTGACGACTTCCTGACGGGGCTCCTCTTCACCGACTCCGGGCTGGTTCGACTCGACGCTTACGCGCGGTTCATGGAGTCGACGGTGCTGAAGTGGGCGCTCGCCATCGACACCCGTCGCGGACGACTGAACGTGGGGGTACGAATCCCGGCCATCAAAATCCCGCCGGTCGCACCGCACAAGTATGTGATCGATCCAGGTTACTTTTCGCTCGGTCTTGGCTACCGGAAGCCCTACTACTTTCGCGTGGGCATCGGGTGGCCCGAGCTGTTGCCAGACTCGCCCATCGAGCGCGACTGGAGCAAGTCGGTCACCGTCAAGCTGGACGACCTCTGGCCGATCAACACCTTCATCGGCGGCTACCGCGCTGAAGTCGACAGCGAAAAGAAGATGCTCCGGTTCGGCTACGCTGTGAAAGCCGGTTGGACGAAGACGTTCGAAGCGCGCGCACCGGGGGATGTCGCGCGTGCCTCCGCGGAACTCGG
>CALDQK010000162.1 GCA_937911525.1 uncultured bacterium | reverse complement strand
AGCTCAAGCAGAAGCCGGCCACGACCGTGACGCCGACGATCGAGCCGGCCAAGGCCGAGGAGGACGCGTAGTGGAGCGCGCAGACGTCGTCGTCGTCGGGTGCGGGGTCATCGGCGCCAGCGTGGCCTATCACCTGGCCAAGCGCGAGGCGGGCCTCAAGGTCCTCGTGCTCGAGCGCGAGAAGGCGCCCTGCACCGGCTCGACGCCCCTCTCGGCGGGCGGGATCCGCGCCCAGTTCACGACCGAGGTCAACATTCGCCTCAGCAACTACGCCATCGACTTCTACGAGCGGATGTCGGACGAGCTCGAGTGCCACTTCGACTTCGAGCAGCACGGCTACCTCTTCGTGACCTCCGAGGAGGAGACCGCCGCGCGCTTCGCCGGCAACGTCGAGCTGCAGCGCTCGCTCGGCGTCCCGGTCGAGGTCCTCGAGCCCGCGCAGATCGCTGAGCGCTGGCCGCACCTCCGCAGCGACGACCTGGTGCTGGGCACCTTCTCGGGCAAGGACGGCTACGCCGACCCCTACGAAGCGACGATGGGCTTCTATCAAGCCACCCGCCGCCTGGGCGGGGTCGAGTTCCGCTTCGCGACCCCCGTCACGGGGATCGAGCAGAGCGAGGGCAAGGTCACCCACGTCCTCACCTCGCACGGCAAGATCGAGACGCCCTGGGTGATCGACTGCGCCGGCCCCTGGCTGCGCGAGGTCGCCTCCATGGCGGGGCTCGACCTGCCGGCCCAGCCGATCCGCCGCTGCCTGTGGAACACCGAGCCCTTCGAGCTGATCAAGGGCAAGATCCCGCTGACCATCGACATGGACACGGGCTTCTACACCCGCAGCGAGAGCGGCGGGCTGATGCTCGGGCTGGCCAACCCCGACGAGCCGCCCAGCTTCAACACCGTCCTCGACGACGACTGGCTCGAGGTCCTGATCGAGAAGGCGATGCACCGCGTGCCTTGCCTGGAGCACGCCGAGGTGGCGCGCGGCTGGGGCGGGCTCTACTCGGTCACGCCGGACCACCTGCCGATCCTGGGCCGGGTGCCCGGCCTCGCTGGCTTCCTCTCGGCGGGCGGCTTCTCCGGCCACGGCTTCATGCACGCCCCCTCGACGGGGCTCCTGATGGCCGAGATCGTCCTCGACGGCGAGGCGACCACGATCGACATCTCCTCGCTCTCGATCGAGCGCTTCCAGGGCGCGGGCGACCTCACCGCTGAGGTGAACGTCATCTAGCGTGGGGCGGCGATCCAGAGAGCGACGGGAGCGGCGCGCCTGGATCGTGCCCTGGGTGATGCCCCTGCTGCGCGTCCTGGCCGAGCGGATCGGCAAGGCCGATGCGCGGCGGGGCTACCGGCTGGCGGTCTACCTGGGTCACCTCTTTCAGTGGCTCGGCGTGACGCGCAAGATCGTGCGCCGCAACGTCGAGCTGGCCTGCCACGGGATGCCGCCGCCCGACGTGCTCCGCCGCTTCGAGGCGCGCTACTACCGCCACATGGCGCTCTTGATCGTGGAGTTCCTCCGCCAGCCCTACGTGCGCCGCCAGGACCTCCCGCGGGTGTTCCTCCCGGACGGGCTGGCCGAGATGCTCGAGCTCTACGAGCGCGGGGAGGGCGTGATCTTCGTGGCCGGCCACGCGGGCGTGTGGGAGATGGCGGGTCACGTGGCCGGGCTGGTGGGGATCGACCTGCTCAGCGTGGCCAAGCTCAGCGGGCATCCGCTGATCGACGGCTGGACCTGCGGGATCCGCGAGGCCGGCGGCCAGACGATCCGCGACGTGCGCGGCTCCCTGTGGACGATGAAGAAGACCCTCGACCGCAAGCAGGCGGTCGGGATCAACGTCGACCAGGAGGCCCGTCAGAGCCGCGTGTTCGCGCCCTTCTTCGGGATCCCGGCCGCCACGAGCAACGCGCCGGCGCTGCTGCACCTCAAGACCAAGGCCCCGATCGCGGTCGTGACCGCCCACCGGGTCGGCGTGTTCCGCTATCGGCTGCAGGTGTGCGACGTGATCCGCCACGCCAAGACCAAGGACAAGCAGGGCGACCTGGTCGCGATCACGACCCGCATCAACGCCGCCATGGAGCAGGCGATGCGCGCCTATCCCGAGCAGTGGCTCTGGAGCCACCGCCGCTGGCGGCGCCGCCCCGACGACGAGGCCGAGCCCTTCGCGCGGGTCGACGACACAGCGCCCCTCGAGCTGGAGCCCGCGTGAGCCGCCCTGCGCTCTTCCTGGCGCTGGCCCTCGGCCTCGCAGGCTGTCGCGCCCAGCCGGCCGAGCCGGCTGCGGGGAGCGCCGCGAGCCAGGGGAGCGCGCCAGCAGCAGCGAAGGCGCCCGCCTCGCGCCCAGCGGCGCCGAGCGTGAGCGACGCGCGCGCCCGCGAGCTGCTCGACGAGGCAGACCAGACCGACCTTCCGGGCGCGCAGGTCTGCCGAGTCGCAGCCTGGCTACGAGGCCGCCCCGGGGTCGGCTTCGGCGCGACCGCCCTCGGCGAGCAGCGGCTCCACGAGGGGCAGCCGGCCGAGCGGTCCCTGCAGGTCGCGGCAGGGATCACCAAGGGGTGGCCGGCCTTCCTCACGGACGTCGACCGGCTGATCGCGCAGGCCGAGGGCAGCAGGCGCTACTCGCGGCGGAGGTAGATCGGCTCCAGCTCCCAGTGGGCGCCTTCTGCCGCTCCGCCACCGCCCTCCGCCTCGATCCAGGTGGTGCGGTAGCCCGCTTTGGCCACCGCTTCGCGGACCAGCAGGAGCGGTGCCTCCAGCCCCGGCCAGGTCCACTCGCAGTAGCGGCGCTCCGAGAGGGCGTAGCGGCCCTGGTCGTCAGTGAAGGCCTCGCCCACGCGGCAGCCGGCCAGGGGCTCGCGCGTGTCGGCGTCGCGAATCTCACCGCTCAGCCTGGGTCGGGCGCAGCGGCTCACCAGACAGCCCGGGGAGAGCACGGCGCAGAGCAGGATTGGCCAGAGCGTTTGCTTCATGGGTTCCTCCTGGCCCCTGACCTGGCTGGAGCCGGAGGAATTCGATCGGAGTTCGGCCGCGCTAGTCGGCGAGGGCGGCGTCCAGCTTGTTCAGGGTCTGCTCGGCGTAGGAGCGCAGGCCCTCGCCGACCTCGGCCAGGGCCGCGTGCGCCAGGTCGCGCTCGCGCTGGGCGGCCTCCTGGTCGCCCTTGGCGTGGGCCGCGCGGGCGTTGACCTCGTGGGCGAAGAGCAGGTCGCCGGGTCCGGCCGCGTTGGCGCGGCACAGCTCCAGGCATTTGGCGGCGTGCTCCGCGGCGGACGTCGGGCGCCCGAGCGCGAGGTAGGTCATGGCCAGCCGATACTCGGCGATCTGGACGTTGTTCCAGCTGCCGGCGACCTCCCACCAGGTCCGGGCGGCCAGCGCGGCGCGCTCGAGCAGCGCGTCCTCCTCGGGGGAGCGCTCGGCGCGCTCCTCGAGCTCGCAGGCCAGGTTGTTGCCGGTGATCGCGAGGGCGCGCGCGGCCGGGTCGTCCTTCCCTGGGCCGTAGCTCAAGAGCCCGAGCGCCTCGTCGAAGGCGCGGCCGGCCTCGCCGGCGCGACCCTGCCCCGCCAGAGCCGAGGCGGTCACGGCCAGCACGCGGGCCCGGGTCGAGGCCTCCGGCAGGGGAGAGCCCGCGTGGGCGCGGGTCAGCAGCTCCTCGGCGGCGGCCAGCTCGCCGGCGCCGAGCTGCAGGACGGCCTGGGAGCGGAGCACGGCCCGACCCGGGTCGCTGGCGAGGTCGCAGGCCGGGTGGGCGGCCAGCTGCTCGAGGAGGGTCAAGCCCTCGCCCCAGCGGCCGAGGTGCTCCCCCGCGACGTGGGTGATCAAAGCCGCCAGCCCGGGCAGGTCCTCGGGCGCCTGCACGAGCTCGAGCGCCGGCGCGAGCCGCTCGAACACGCCCGCGGCGTCGTCGGCGTGGTCGGCCCAGCCCTGCTGGATCACTTGGGAGAGGTGGGTCGTGGTCTCGGTCATCGTCGCCCTCGGGGTTCGCTGCGGTGGGGGGACTAGACCGAATCGGGCCTCCTGGCTCCAGGGACATTGGGGGACACGGCCTCCTAACCCTCTTGCGGACAGCGCCTTCGGCGGTGGTAGCCTGCTCCGGTGCGCAAGGAAGACACCCTCGCTCTAGACACCCACTTCCTCGTCCGGCGCCTCGAGGTGCGCGGGCTCAAGCAGGGCTGGGTCGCCGACAAGCTCGGCGTGGCGCGCAAGACGGTCAGCCGCTGGGTGACCGGCAAGGTCAAGCGGATCGGGCGCGAGAGCGCCGACGCGCTGGCGGAGCTGCTGGAGTGCCCCCTCGAGCGGCTGACGGTCTCGGACGAGGCCGACGTGCTCGCGACCAAGGAGGAGCAGCGGCGCGCGGCGAGCCTGATCCAGCAGCGTGACCTGCTCGAGCTGCTCTCGCCCAGCGACGACTGGGCCCTGGCCGAGAGCTGCATCAAGGCCAGCCTCCAGCCCGACCTGCCCCTGCGAGAGCTGGGGCGGCTCTACAACCTCCTCTCGACCGCGGCCTGGCGGCAAGGGAACTACGACGAGGGGGAGCGCCACGCCGCGCGCGCGGCGGAGATCGGCGAGCAGATCGGGGATCGGCGCGTCTCGGTCGGAGCGATCTACAACCGCGCCGTGATCGACTCGATCCGCGGCGACCTGGGCGGGGTGCTCGCGGCCTACGAGGCCTGCCTGGCCGAGCCCGAGGCCTTCGAGACGCGCCGGGAGCACGCCAAGGTGCTCAGCAACGTGGGCGACGCCTACCGCAGCTTCCTCCGCTTCGAGGAGTCGATCGCGGCCCAGGCGGCGGCGATCGCCCTGTTCGAGCAGCTGGGCCTGGAGCTGAACCTCGCGATCGCGCAGGTCAGCCTGGGGGTGGTGTGCGCCGAGGCGGGGCGGCTGGAGCAGGCCGCCCAGGCCTACGCCCAGGGCGCCGAGCACGCGCAGCGGGCCGGTTACCGCCGCGGCGTCGACTGCGCCCCGATCTACCGCGCCGACCCGCTCAGCCTGGCCGGAGAGCGCGAGGCCGCGCGGGACCTGGTCGTGGCGGCCCTGCCGGGTCTCGCTCGCCACGCCGTCTACGACCTCGGCTGCCACCAGATCGCGGCCCGGGTCCTGCGGCGGGCCGGCGACCTGGAGGGAGCGCGAGCTCAGCTCGACGAGGGCCTGCGGCGGGCGGCCGACTTCCCTCCTCTGCTGGGGGAGATGCACGCCGAGGAGGCTCGCTGGGCGCGCGCCAGCGCGGACGAGGGCGCCGAGCAGCGCGCGCGAGAGGCGGCCAACGCGGCCTTCTCGGCGGCCGGCCTCGAGGTGCGGTGCTCGACCGGCGCGGCCGAGGAGCACGGCGTGGGAGGGCCCGTGGAGCGTGGCTAGCGGCGCAGGAACAGGATCGCGCTGTGGACCGGTCGGACCCGGGCGGCGCCCGCGGCGCCCGAGAGAACCTCGGTGCTGGGCAGGTCGACCACCCGGCCGGC
>CALDQK010000161.1 GCA_937911525.1 uncultured bacterium | reverse complement strand
TTCCTCCGCCTCCCCCGCCGGAGCCGGAGCCGGAGCCGGAGCCGGAGCCCGAGCCCGAGCTTCCTCCGCCTCCCCCGCCGGAGCCCGAGCCCGAGCCCGAGCTTCCTCCGCCTCCCCCGCCGGAGCCGGAGCCGGAGCCGGAGCCGGAGCCCGAGCCGCAGCCGCCTCCGCCTGCTCCGGCTCCCCAGCAGGAGCCGCAACGGCGGATCGCGCGGCCGACTCCGCCCGAGCACTTCACCGAGACCCTCGCTCAGCGCAATCAGCGACTGGACCAGTCCCTGGCGCTGCTCGAGGACTACCGGACCTTTCGCAGCAGCCGCAAGCCGGACGAGGACGCGATCCCCAACGTCGCGATCAAGGACTGGACCGAAGCCGAGCTGGTCGACCTGATCGGCTTCTTCGACATCCTCCCCTTCGCCTATCGCCAGAGCGACCCGGGCAAGGGCTACATCACGATCGACTTCGACCGACGCGACTTCGTGATCTCGACCAACTTCGACTACCTGGGCCAGCGCTACGCGCGCAACTTCATGCGGATCCACCGCGACGTGGGCCACAGCCCCATGCTGCGCAGCGCCGCGGGCGCGATCAGCCAGAAGTTCAAGATCCCGCGCAACGACCTCCAGCTGCGCCTGGCCGTCCCGCGCAAGCTGATGGCCTACCTGCGCTGGCGCTCCTATGAGACCTGCCGCGAGGCCGGCCTCGATCCCTCTACGGTCTCCCTCTGCGAGGGCCGGATCGGCCGACGCGGTGACACCTTCCACTTCGCGGTCAAGACCATCCGCCTCAAGGACGGGCGCGCCTTCGCCTGGAGCAAGCCTTGAGCGCGCCCCGAAACCAACTCTGGCCTCGTGCACTAACCGAGGCGCTCGTCTTGTCGCGCGTGTGGCGCTGGAGTACCTTCCATCGTCGCCAAATCGCGACCAGCCGCTCGATTTCGTTCCCGATCGCCCCCGAGGAGACCCCATGACACAGCGCTTCTTTGCGTGTCTGCGCTTCGCCGCGCCCATCCTGCTCCTCGCCTGCTGCGCTGGCAGCCCCGCCTTCGCGCAGGACAAGACCCGCGCCGACGAGCTCTCCGACCAGGGCGACTACTTCTTCAAGGCCGGCTACTACTTCCGCGCGGCGGACAACTACCGGTTGGCCCTGCTCGAAGACCCGACCAGCCCCTGGAAGAAGCTGGCCTTCGGCCACTCGCTCTTCGCGACCGGCCAGTACGGCTACGCCAGCTACGCGCTGCGCAAGGGCGTGGCCGAGCTGGACCCGACCCAGACCCTCGCGCCCGAGGTCGCCGCGCTCTTCCCCTCGCGTCGCCGCTTCCAGCAGGCCCTGCGCGACCTCAAGCGCTACGTGACCTACAGCCCGCGCGACCCCGCCGGCCTGACGGTGCTCGGCTACGTGCTCTACACGGTGCGCGGCGAGGAGCGGCGCTGCCGCGACCTGTTCCGCTACCTGCAGAAGCTCGACCCCAACGACGCCTTCGCGCGCTACTTCCTCGACCAGCTCGACCGGCGCGGCAAGGCGCCGCCGGCGCCCGCCCAGGCCGCGGGCCAGGAGGTCCGCCTCCTCCTGCGCGACTTCGAGGACGAGCAGGTCGTCAAGCTGCGCAGCGCGCTTCAGGTCCACCCGGGGGTCAAGGCCCTGACTCCGGACGAGGGCGGCCCCTATCCCTCGTTGGGCTTCGAGTACACGGGCAAGGACTCGATCTCGGCGGCGGTCACCAACGTGCTCAAGTCCCTCGGCTTCCCCCACAAGCTGCGCGCGGTGCCCACCGCCGACAAGAGCGGCCCCTTGACCTTCGTGCTGGCCAGTCCCGTGGCGCGGCCCAAGCCCGACGAGCCCAAGGAGAGCCCCGCCGCCCCGCCGGCGCCTGCCAAGCCGAGCGACGACAAGAAGCTGCAGGAGAAGCTCCCGGCGCCCAAGCAGCAGCGCGAGCGCCTCGAGAACGAGTGGCCCGAGCCCGCCCCGGCCCCGGCCCGCTGAGGACCCCATGAGCTGGATCGTCAAGAACACCCTGCGCGCGACGCTCTCCTTCCGCGGCCTCGACCTCGCGATCAAGGCCGGCGAGAGCCATGACCTCGACGTCGTCCCCGGCCGCGGCAAGGCCGAGGCCAGCGACCAGATCGTGGTCGCCTTCGAGGAGGGCTACCTCGAGAACGTCCACAAGGAGGCCCCCGCGGCCCCCGGCGGCAAGCTCGCCTCGCCCGCCGCGGTGGCGGCCCTCGTGCAGCCCGGCGTCTCCAAGGAGGAGTTCGCCCAGGGGCTCGAGAGCTTCCGCGCGCAGCTCCTGGACGAGCTGCGCGCCCGCCTGAGCGAGGAGCAGCAGAGCCAGTCGGGCTCGACCGACCTCGAGGCCGTGCGGGCCGCGATCAGTCAAGACATGCAAGAGCTGGTCGGCGAGCTGAAGCTCGTCCGCGAGCGCTTCGCCTCGGTGAAGGGGCGGATCAAGGAAGACTCGAGCCTCTCGCAGGCCGAGGTCAAGGCGCGGCTCGCCTTCCTGGAGGAACAGGAGCGCGAGCTGCTCAAGAATTTCGAGACCGTGGGGCGCCAGGTCGAGTCGGACGATGACGGCGACGTCATGGACATGGCCGACCTGCTGTCGAACCTCTAGAGCCCCCTCAGGAGCAACCAAACATGGCCAAAGCAGTCGATATCGGGACCTCGTTCATCGTGGGCGCCCAGATCAAGGACGGCAAGGAGATCTTCACCGCCGAGCGGGACGCCTTCTTCTCGATGGAGCGCGAGGACTTCGCCGAGGAGATGCTCGACGACGCGGGCGCCAAGTACCTGATCCGCGGCAACCAGATCTTCGTCGTCGGCGAGGACGCGCTGAAGTACTGCATGATCACGGGCAAGCAGGAGGCCTATCGGCGTCCCATGTCCCAGGGCGTGCTCAACCCGGGCGAGGAGGAGGCGATCCCGCTGATCGAGCTCCTCGTGGAGGGGATCATCGGCAAGCCGGCCTTCAAGGGCGAGGTCGTCGCGGCCACGATCCCCGCGGCGCCCCTCGACACCAACATCGACGTCACCTTCCACAAGATCGTGCTCGAGCGCTTCCTCAAGAACCTCGGCTACGACGTGCGGATCCTCAACGAGGCGCTCGCGATCATCTACGCCGAGAACCCGGTCGTGACCGAAGAGAACGGCACCACCGCGCCCTTCTCGGGCGTCGGGATCAGCTTCGGCGCGGGCATGACCAACCTCGTCGTCGCCTGGCGGGCCAAGAAGCTGTTCGAGATCTCGGTCGCCCGCGGCGGCGACTGGATCGACCAGAGCGTGAGCAAGGTCCGCAACGTGCCCGTCGGCAAGGTCACCCACGAGAAGGAGCGCAACCTCGACCTCGGCAACGTCGACCCGCGCAACGCGCTCCAGCTGGGCCTCGAGATCTACTACGAGGAGCTGATCCGCCACGTGCTCAAGGAGTTCAACGAGCACTTCAAGTCGACCCAGACCACCTTCACCAACCCCATGGAGGTCGTGATCGCCGGCGGCACCAGCTCGGTGCCGGGCTTCATCGAGAAGTTCAAGGCCGTGCTCGAGGACGAGGGCAGCCCGATCCCGATCGGCAGCGTGCGCATGGGCAAGGACCCGCTGCGGACCGTCGCCAAGGGGGCGCTGGTCGCGGCGGTCTCCATGGAGAAGAAGAAGCAGAAGGCCGAGGGCGCTGCGCCCAAGGCCGAGGCCCCCAAGCCCGCGGCCAAGCCCGCTCCGGCGGCCAAGCCGAGCGAGGGACCGGCCAGCGTGGAGGCCAACGTCTAGGCGATCGGTATGAGCGAGCTCGAGATCATCATCGAAGCGGACGTCGTCCCCCGGGGCAGCGTCGACCTGAAGGCCCTCGACGCGCCCGCGGGCGCGGTGGGCCCGCGGGTCGAGGTGGACGCCCGCGGGCGGGTGACCTACCTCGAGCCGGCGACTCCCACTCGGGTCGCCGCCGCCGCCGCGCCGGCGCTGGCCGAGCCCCGCGCGG
>CALDQK010000160.1 GCA_937911525.1 uncultured bacterium | reverse complement strand
GAGCCGGTCACGAGCTGATAGAGCGACGCCCCGAGCGCGTAGATATCGGTCCGCCCGTCCACCGGCACGCCGTCGATCTGCTCGGGCGACATGAAGTGCGGCGTGCCGACGACCTTGCACTTGCCCAGGGCTCCCTCGCTGCCGTCGACCATCATGGCGAGGCCGAAGTCGGTGATCTTCAGCTGCGGCCCCTCGTCGACGAGCACGTTGCCCGGCTTGATGTCGCGGTGCACGATCTTGAGCCGGTGGGCCTGCGCGAGGCCGCTCGCGATCTGGCGGGCGTAGTCCACGGCCTCGTCGATCGAGACCTTGCCGCCCTGAGCCTTGAGCAGGTCCTCCAGGCTGCCGCTCTGGATCACCTCCAGGGTCAGGTAGTGCTTCTCGTCCTGCTCGCCCACCCCGAACACGCGGACCACGTTGGGGTGGTCGATCCGCTGCATGGTCTGGGCTTCGCGGAGGAACTGCTTGACCTCGTCGGGGTTCTTGCAGCGGCGCGGATCGAGGACCTTGACCGCGACGTTCTTCCCCTGGCGGTGGCCGAGGTAGACCGTCGCCATGCCGCCCTTGCCCAGGACCTCGACCAACCGGTAGCCACCGAGGACCACCCCCAACAAGGGGTCGGGCGCGCGACCGCGCGGCCCTCCGGCTTGGGTCTGAACCTGTGACACAGCTCGCTCCCCTTCCCCAGCGGAGCGGGAGTCTAGCCGAGGAAGCGGACTAGGTGGAGAAGGTCACTCGTGGTGACGCTACCGCAGCACGCGCTCACCCGGGCGCAGGAAGCCCAGGCGAGCGCGGAGCGCGCGCTCGACGGCCCAGGGGTCGTCTTCGAGCGCGCGCGTCTCGCGCTCGAGGCGCGCGGTCTCTGCTTGGAGCTGCTCGACCTCCGCCAGGGAGCGCTCGTGGCGAAGGCGCAGCTCCTCGGTCTGGAGACGGCTCGGGAGCAGGACCAGGACCCAGAAGGCCAGCCCGGACGTGACGAGCATGCCCGTCAGGTAGGCGACCTCGCGCAGGGCGGCCCGCCGCCCTGCTCCCCCCGCGCGACGGCGTCGGCTGGGGGAGGTGCTGGCGGCGGCTGGGTCCTGCTCGGTGCTCATGGTGTGGCTCTCTCTAGACGGAGACCCCCGCGGGGAAGGCTGCCGGCCCGGCGTAACGCGCGGCGGGGCCGAGCTCCTCCTCGATCCGCAGGAGCTGGTTGTACTTGGCGACCCGGTCGGTCCGGCTGAGCGACCCGGTCTTGATCTGGCCCACGCCGGTCGCGACCGAGAGGTCGGCGATCGTGGTGTCCTCGCTCTCGCCCGAGCGGTGGCTGATCACCGCGGTGTAGGCGTGCTTGCGCGCCAGCGCGATCGCGTCGAGGGTCTCGGTCAGGCTGCCGATCTGGTTGACCTTGATCAGGATCGAGTTGGCGATCTTGCCCTCGATCCCGCGGGCGAGGCGCTCGGTGTTGGTCACGAAGAGGTCGTCACCGACCAGCTGGCACTTCTCGCCGAGCTTGGCGGTGTGAGCCGCCCAGCCCTCCCAGTCGTCCTCGGCCAGGCCGTCCTCGATCGAGACGATCGGATACCTGGACAGCCAGCCGCTGTAGGCCTCGGTCAGCTTCGCGGCGCTGAGCGGGTCGCTGCTGCCGAAGTTGGCGCCGCGGTAGCCCGCCTCGGAGTGGAACTCGCTGGCGGCCACGTCGAGGGCGAGGGCGATGTCCTTGCCGGGCTTGCGCCCGCCCTTCTCGATCGCGGCCAGGAGCAGCTCGAACACCTCCTCGCAGGAGTCGATCCCCGGGGCGAAGCCGCCCTCGTCGCCGACGTTGGTCGCCAGGCCCTTGTCCTTGAGCAGCTTCTTGAGCCAGTGGAAGGTCTCGGCGCCCCAGCGCAGGGCCTCGCTGAAGGAGCTCGCGCCCCAGGGCACGATCATGAACTCCTGCACGTCGAGGGCGTTGTCGGCGTGGCTGCCGCCGTTGACGACGTTCATCATCGGCACGGGGAGGGTCGTGGCCGAGACCCCGCCCAGGTAGCGGTAGAGGGGCTGGTGCGTCGCCTCGGCGGCCGCCTTGGCGCAGGCCAGGGACACGCCCAGGATCGCGTTGGCGCCCAGCTTGGACTTGTTCTTGGTCCCGTCCAGCTCGTTGAGCCGCGCGTCGAGCTCGGCCTGAGCGAAGCCGTCCATGCCGACCAGAGCGCGCTCGAGCTCCTCGTTGACGTTCTTGACGGCCTGCTCGACGCCCTTGCCGTGCCAGGCCTCGCCGCCATCGCGCAGCTCGAGGGCCTCGTGGACGCCGGTCGAGGCGCCCGAGGGCACGATGGCCCGGCCCAGGCTGCCGTCCTCCAGCAGCACGTCGACCTCGACGGTCGGGTTGCCGCGGCTGTCGAGGACCATGCGGGCGTGAATGTGTTCGATCTCGATCTTGGGAATCACGTGCCCTCCTTCGGGGGCGCGGATTCTAGTGACTTGTGGCTAGCAGTGGGAGTTCCCCGAGGGTCTCTTCGACACCTCAGGGGGTCCGGCTTGACCCCCCCTTTGACCGGTCACAAAGCTTGACCCTCCATAGGGGGGGGCGTAGGATCCCGCCCTCCCGAGCCCTGCCCTGAGGCAGGGGTTCGGGAGATCGTTTGACCAGCCACCGGGATTTGGAGTCCCTCTTGTCCCTCTCCAACGGGAATGGTTTCGACCCCTCACCTGCCGACGCGCCTGATTCCCAGGCTGCCCGGACGGGGGATGAGGGTGTGCGCCTCGAGCGCCTCGCTCAGCGGAGCGAGGAGCTGCTCGAGGACCTCGACCACGCCCGCGGAGACGTCCTCTCGGTCAGCGACCTGAACCGGACCCTCAAGCAGGTCCTCCGCAATCAGGTCGAGATCCTCCGCGCGCTCTCAGCGGCTCCGGCGCCCATCGTCACCGTGGACGTGGTGACGGCCCCGGCCCCCGAGGCAGACGCGGAGAGCGAAGAGGGCGAGATCCCGGCTGAGGAAGCGGCTCCGGCCGACCCCTCGTCTCGATCCGAGGCCTTGCTGGGGGTCACGGTGACGATCATGGGGGCTCGCGCCCGCCAGGCCGTCGCCGACTTCGACCACCGGGACAAGGACTTCGAGCGAGGACTGGCCAAGCTCAAGAGCTGGACCGAGGGGGGCTCTGGCACGCCCTTCCAGCTGCGCGGCGACCGCGCCTACCTCAACGTCAACGGCTCTAGCCCCGAGGGCGTCAAGAGCTACGAAAAGAACCTGATGCAGCGGATGGGCTTTGCTCGCCGGCTGGGACGCCTCGATGTCGAGGGTCTGGCCGGTGAAGTCGTCCTCTACGAGCGTCCGTAGGAGCAAACCCTTGGCGAAGACGGCCGACACGACGACGAAAAAGGGAGCGGGCGAGCTGACGCGAGACGTCATTTGCCAGTACGTCTGGGCGAAGTACATCGACAACACCAAGCCCTCGACGGAGCTCGACGAGCACGAGGCGCTGCGCTTCTTCGAGAAGTACTACGCCAAGTTCCCGCTCAACGACGACAGCGAGTGCTTCTTCTACGGGATCCTGCTCTACGAGCAGGCCTTCTCGGACGAGACCAACCGCGCGCGCTACCTGGTCAAGGCCAAGGAAGTGTTCGAGGTGTATCGCCGCGTCAGCGGGGACACCGAGTGGGACGCGGTCGAGGACCGCTACGCCGACACCGTCGAGATGATCGAAGAGGAGAACTTGACCGAGAAGGTCAAGAAGATCGCTGCTCCCGAGATCCCCGGCATGGTGCTCGTCCCTGGCGGACCCTTCCTCTTTGGTGACGAGGGGCGCGAGACGGTCCTCGAGCCCTACTACATCGACATCGAGCCGATCACCAACGCGCGCTATCGCGAGTTCATCGCCGAGACCAACTACCGCCCCCCGCGGATCTGGGACAGCCACCCCGACATGGCGGCCCCGGACCTCCCCGTGACCGGCGTCAGCTGGATGGACGCGCTCCAGTACTGCAAGTGGGCCAACAAGACCCTGCCCACGGCCGAGCAGTGGGAGAAGGCCGCGCGCGGTGACCAGGGCTACCTCTACCCCTGGGGCAACGACGAGCCCACGCCCGACATGTGCAACCTGCACCACGACCGGGACCGCGAGCCCGAGCTCCGTCCGGCCAAGGACTACGCGGCTCACGCCTCGCCCTACGGCGTGGTGGGCATGATCGGCGGCGTGTGGGAGTGGACCAACACGGCCCACCCCGAGCACGACGGCGCCCACTACCTCAAGGGCGGCAGCTTCGTCGACCCGGTGGACCCCCGCTTCGCGATCGGCAGCTCGTCCCTCTGGGCGGGCAAGAAGACCAAGGTCGACGTGATCGGGTTCCGCTGCACCAAGCTGCTGGAAGCCTAACTCAGGCGACTCGGCGAACGTGCAGGTAGTCATCGACGGCCCAGCGGGCGCCGGCAAGAGCACCGTCGCTCGTCGGCTCGCCGACCGCCTGGACGCCTTTTACCTCGACACCGGCGCCATGTACCGCGCGTGCACCCTGCGCGCGCTGCGCATGGGCGTGGACCTCGACGACTCGAAGGTCCTGGCCGAGGTCGTGGACGGCGCCAAGATCGAGCTCCTCCCCGCGGGCGAAGCGGGCCAGTGCAGGGTCCACCTCGACGGCGAAGACGTGAGCGCCGAGATCCGCACCCGCGAGGTCACGACCGCGATCCGCCACCTCGCCAACTGCCCCGAGGTCCGCCAGCGCCTCGTGGCTCAGCAGCGCGCCCTGGCCGAGCGGACTCCGGGCCACGTCGTGGCCGAGGGCCGCGACCTGGCCTCGGTCGTGTTCCCCGACGCCGCGGTCAAGGTCTACCTCGACGCCAGCGTCGAAGAGCGCGCCCGCCGCCGCCGGGCGGACCACGGCGACCAGACCCCCCTCGACGAGCTGCAGCGGGAGATCAGCGAGCGCGACCTGAGCGACCAGAGCCGCGCCGTCGGCCCCCTGGTCCGCGTCCCCGAGGCGACCTACATCGACTGCTCGGACATGACGATCGACGAGGTCGTCGAGCAGCTCGCCGCGCTGGTCGAGGCCGCCGGCGAGTGACCTGGCTCCGCGGGCGCCCGCTGACCTGCTCCTGATTTGAACTTGAATCAGGAATGAGGAGCAGCTCTCGCTGATCCGCTGGCGCCCTCCGGTCGGCGTGTCAAGGATCTCGGAGCGCCGCCTTCGAAACCACGACCCTTCTGGCCTGGGCGCTCTCCACACCCTTCCCAATTCCTAACTCGAATTCAAACGAACTCCCCCCCCACCCCGCCAACCGCCTCCCTTGCCACAATGCCGCCCCGGAGGCCCTCCATGCATCCAGCCCGCCCCTACCAGCAGCGCTCCGCGCGCCTCGAGCTCGACACCCCCGACGAGCTCGCCGCCCAGCTCGCCGCGGCGAGCCCGCCCGACCTGCGCTGCTTCGCGATCCAGGCGATCGACCTCGCGCCCCACGCCGACGCCCTGGCGCGGGCCCAGGTCGAGGGCGCGATCTTCATCGGCTGTCGCTTCCGGGACACCGAGCAAGAGCTCGACCTCGTGCGTCGGGGCGCGGGCGTGTTCCCGCCCCTGCGCGGGATCCCCTACGACCCCTACCGCGGCGACCTCTACACGGTCTCGGAGCTCATGGCCGGCGAGGACGAGGGCGGCTACCCCGCGACCCTCGACTTTCGCATCTACGCCCACTTCGACCGCGCCCGCTCCTGCCCCGGCGGCGTGCCGCTGCGTGAGCAGCTCGCTCAGCGCCTGCACGACCACGCCATCGACGTGGCCCTCGAGGACGTGCTGCGCGAGGAGCGCGGCGCGGGGGTCGTCGCGATCATGGGCGGCCACGGCACCCGCCGCAGCGACCCCTACTTCCGCAAGGTCGCGCACCTCGGCTGGTCGCTGGCCCGGGCCGGCTACTTCGTGGCGACCGGGGGAGGGCCCGGGATCATGGAGGCGGGCAACCTCGGCCCCTACTTCAGCAACTACTCCGAGCCGCGCGTCCTCGACGAGGTGATCACGACCCTCAGCGCCGCCGATCGCTTCGACGGCGGCGAGGAGGAGGGGACGCCCGAGTACCTCGAGGCGATCAAGCGCTACTTCCGCCGCGGTCGCCAGGTGCTCGAGACCTACGGGGGCGAGGTCGACCCCGAGGTCGCCGAGCGCTTCGGGCGCGAGCGCCCCGAGAGCGGCAAGAGCCTCGCGATCCCCACCTGGTTCTACGGTCACGAGCCGAGCAACCTGTGGAGCACGCACATCGCGAAGTACTTCAGCAACAGCCTGCGCGAGGACGGCCTGCTCGCGATCGCGACCGCGGGTGTGATCTACGCGCCAGGCAGCGCGGGCACGATGCAAGAGGTCTTCATGGACCTCGCCCAGAACCACTACGCGACCTTCCGCTACCGCAGCCCCATGGTCTTCCTGGGCGAGACGCGCTGGCGCTCCCTGGTCGGGCTGATCCGCGAGTTCGTGGCCACGCGCGGCATGGCGGACGCCTACGGGGACTTGATCCACCTCACCGACGACCCCGCCGAGGCGGTGGAGTTCATTCGCGCTCACCCCCCCCGCGAGCGCCCCAAGACCACGCCCCTCTACGAGCTCATCTAGGGCTCTTGGCCAGGCGCTCCCGCCACTTGGCCCAGTCCCGCTCGAGCTCGCGCTGGTCGCGCTCGGCGCCGAGGGCCGCGACCTGATCGGCCGGCGCGCTGGGGCCGTCGAACACGAGCAGCTTCTCCAGCCAGCGCTGACCGCGCTGGCGCAGCGCCGGCTCGCTGTGCTCGAACAAGCAGTGCACCAGGCTCCACGCGTCGGCGCGGGCCTCGGGGGTCCAGGGCTCCTCGATCAGGGGCAGGAGCTTGGCCTCCCTGCCGGCGAGGCGCTCCCGCAGGGAGTCGCGCGGCGCCCCCAGCACGAAGGCGCCATGCTCCTCGCGAAAGGCGCTCAGGTAGCTGCCGACGCCGGCGGCCAGCCAGCCGAGCTGGTGAATCCGCTCGCCGACGAGCTGGTGCAGGTAGAGCGAGGCGAGCTGGTCGGCGAGGCCATCGAGCGAGGTTTGCTCCGAGTAGCGCCCGTGCTTGAGCACCAGGCGGCGGTCCCTGAAGGAGTAGAAGGCGAGGGAGCCCGGAACCATGGCCTCGTCGGCGTAGCCCTCGGCCGTGGCGTAGATCCAGACCTGCGGCCGCTTGGTGTCGGTGGGCCAGGCGCCCAAGCGCAGGCGCAGGACCGCGTGCAAGCGCTCGAGGCGCTGCGCGTAGCGCTCCACGAAGGCAGCGCTGAGGTTGGACACGACTCGGTAGTGCTTGGTCTCGACCGCGGCCGCCGCGCCGATGTCCCCCTCGCGTGGGTGCTCGTCGAGCCAATCGGTCACGGGCGCCGGCTTGGGAGTCGGGGTCGGGACCGGCTCGGGCGGGGGAGGTGGATCGCTGCAGCCGAGCAGAGCGAACACGAGCGTGAGAGCGACGCGGTTCATGGCCCCTCCTGGGCGGGCCACGATAGGCCCCCAAACGCCCAGATTCCGCCCCTGCCCACCCCCAGATCTGGGCGGCGAGCCGGCTGCGAGAAATAAAGCCCTGTCCTGGCGACGATTAAGGCCGTCGCAATAGGACGATTTTTTCTGTCATCGCTTGGTCTCCTTGCCTATCCTCGCGCATGGATCGATCAGGAGGCACCGTGGGTCAAGAGCGGAGAGAGCACACGCGAGTCGTGATCGGTGGCAACGCCCAGATCACCTCCGTCTCCGGCCGGCAGGCACCGCGCGAGCGCGCGTCGATCCTCAACTGCAGCCGCGGCGGCGCGCTGCTGCGGCTCCCAGCACCCCGCCGGCGCTTCTTCCGCGGCTCGGATGCCGCGCTCGAGCCCCAGGACTCGCTGACCTGCGTGCTGCGCATCCCGCCTGTCTATCAGGAGATCGAGCTCTTCGCCGAGGTCGTGCGCGTCGACCGGGTCGACTCGGACCCCGACGCGCTCCAGGTCGGTCTGCGCTTCTTCTGCGACGTGCAGAACGGAATCAACGGCAACATCGCGGTCCTGCGCCGCCTGCTCGGCCGGGCGGGCCTCTCGGCCGACGACGCCCCGGCCCTCGACTACAAGCCGGCGGCGCCGCGCGGCAAGGTCATCGGCGCCGACCCGGCCGACGAGACCGGCGAGGTCGACACCGCCACGACTCGCCGGCTCGAGCGCGAGTCACGCCGCCTCGAACGCAGCAAGAGCCGTCGCCTGAGCAAGGAGAGCCGGCGCCTGAGCAAGTCCTCGCGCCGCAAGAGCCGCCGCGCCAAGGTGCTCGAGTCCGACGGCAGCTGGGAGCTCGGCCCGCTCCCCAAGCACGACAAGCAGGCCGAGCAGGCCAGCGACGTCGCCAACGCGCTCAAGGCCGACCTCTTCGAAGAGGAGAGCTGGAGCAACTACGTCGGCAGCGCTCCCAGCAAGGCCAAGGAGCCCAAGCAGGAGCCCAAGGACGAGCGCAGCCGGTCGAGCGGAGAGCTGAGCCGCCCGCGCCCCAAGGTGCGAATCGTCGACCACACGCCCGAGGCTCGCGTGCGCAACCAGCGCGTCTCCTCCCGCGTCTCCCGGATCGAGTCGGCCGAGACCCCCGCGCCCGTCGTCTACAGCAGCCTGGGCGGCCCCGAAAACGGCCTCTACGTGCGCGGCAGCGCCCGCCTCGAGGAGGGGCAGGCCGTCGTTCGCCTGCCGGCGCACTTCACGAGCCTGGTCGACCCCGAGAGCGTCACGGTCCAGGTCACCCCGCGCGGCCCCTGCGCCGGGCTCTACGTCGCTCGCGCCGAGGCGCGCGGGATCCTGGTCCGCGAGCTGGCCGACGGCCGCAGCCACGCGCCCTTCGACTACCTGGTGCTCGCCGCTCGCAGGTGACCCTCAGGTCCTCCTGGGGGCTGAGGGTGCGGTAAGCTTGGCGGCTTCCGAACCACCAGGAGTGTCATGAGCGACGACCTTGCGGCGGCCTTCGCCGACCTTCAGTCCCGCTACAAGCCCAACGTCCTCGATCAGGAGCTGAGCTTCTACTTCTCCCTGGGCGACGACCCCGGCCAGAAATGGACGGCCCGCCTGACGCCGGAGGCCATGGAGTTCTCGCGCGGCAAGACCGAGGGCTGCGACGTGTTCCTCAAGACCGACGAAGACCTCTTCCTGCAGCTGATCCGCGGGCAGTACAAGCCCTCCATGATGGACTTCATGAGCGGCAAGATCAGCAGCAACGACCCGCTCAAGCTGACCCTGCTCAAGGACTGCTTCAGCCGCTAAACCCGAGCGCGCCCGCGCTGGGGGTTCTATGATTCCCCCGGCGGCTGGGCCCCGGTCGCTGCCCTGAGGAGGAGAGCGCGTGTCGGCTGGCGAGACGGACCACGTCCCCAAGTTCGATCTCTTGATCGACGGCGCCGCCGCGAGCTCGGCCGTCCTCGAGTCGGTGATCACGATCCGCGTCCATCAGAGCCTCGTGCTCGCGGACGCGCTCGAGCTCAAGCTCAGCAACCCCGACCTGGCCTGGACCGAGGCCGACAGCTTCGTCGAGGGCAAGGAGCTCTCGGTCAAGCTCGGCTACGAGGAGACCGGGATCGAGGACGTGTTCACGGGCGAGATCGTGCGGCGGGACTGCGAGTTCCCCGTCAGCGGCCCCGCGATCGTGACGGTCGTGGCCTTCGACAAGCAGGCCAAGCTGCAGCGCGAGCGCCGCAGCCGGACCTTCCTCGACCAGAAGGACAGCGACTTCCTCAAGACGGTCGCCAGCGACGCGGGCCTCTCGCTCACGATCCCCGACACCAAGGTCAAGCAGCCCTACGTCGTCCAGTTCAACCAGACCAACCTGGCCTTCCTGCGCGAGCGCTGCCAGCGCCTCGGCTTCGTGCTCACGATCGACGCCAAGAACACCAAGCTCGAGGCGAAGGCCGTCGAGGACGTCGAGCCCGCGCGGGTGCTCAAGTGGGGCGAGACCCTGCTGGCCTTCAACGGGCGCATGAGCACCGCGAGCCAGCTCTCGGAGGTCACGGTCCGCGCCTGGGACATGGTCAAGAAGGAGAAGATCGAGAAGACGATCACGGCCAAGTCCCTCCCGGCCAAGTTCGCCCAGGACCTCGGCGCGACCCTGGCCGAGAAGGCCGGCGGCAGCCGGCCGGCGCTCTTCGCCCAGACCCCCCTCTTCGACATCGGCGAGGCCGAGGCGCTCGCGACCTCCCAGATCGACCACTACGCCCAGTCCTACGCCAACGGGCTGGCCAGCTGCCAGGGCGACTCCTCGCTCCGACCCGGCCAGGTCGTCGAGCTGGAGGCGATCGGGAAGCGCGCCAGCGGCAAATACCTGATCAACAAGGTCCTGCAGCACTTCCAGCCCGGCCTGGGCTACTCGACCCACCTGACCCTCAACCGCCCGACCGAGACCGTGCCCCCGGCGGAGCCCGAGCCGCTCCCGGAGTCGGTCGCCCCGCGCGAAGGCGGCGAGAGCGAGCAGGAGCACTTCGTCGAGTTCGACGTGCGCAGCACGACCGGCGAGGACGTCACCGGCTGGAGCTACACCGTCACGCTGCCCAACGGCGAGACGAAGCAGGGCACCCTCGACGCCAGCGGCGTGGTCCGCGTCGAAGGCGTCCGCGACCCGGGCGAGGTCAAGATCGAGATCAACCAGCCCGACGACATCGACCCGCTCGGCTAGACCTCGATCCCCTCGCTCTGGGCGCGGGCGCGCAGGCGGCGGATTCGTTCGTCGAGGGGCGGGTGGGTCGAGAAGAGCTTGGCCAGCATGCCGCCCTTGCTGGGGCGAATCCCGAAGGCCGCCAGCGACTCGGGCAGGCCCTCGCGATCGGCGCGGGCCGAGTCGGCGAGCTGCTCGAGGGCGTGCAGCATGGGGTAGGTGCCGGCCAGGCGCGCGCCCCCCGCGTCGGCGCGGTACTCGCGCCAGCGGCTGAACCACATCGCGATCACGGTCGCGATCACGCCCAGGACCAGCTCGGCCAGCATCACGCCCAGGTAGTAGCCGGGGCCGCGGTAGTAGAAGCTGGCCCGGTTGTTGTTCCCGCCCCGGCGCATGGCGTTGTCGATCGCCATCCCGATCACGCGGGCGAAGAAGAGCACGAAGGTGTTCAGCACGCCCTGCAGCAGGGTCAGGGTCACCATGTCGCCGTTGGCCACGTGCGCGACCTCGTGGCCGAGCACGCCCTCGACGCCCTGGCGGTCGACCCGCCGCAGGAGGCCGGTGCTGACCGCGACCAGGGCGTCGTTGCGGCGCGCGCCCGTGGCGAAGGCGTTTATGTCCGGCGAGTCGTAGACCGCGACCTCGGGCATGCCGATCCCGGCCTCCTCGGCCAAGCGCGCGACCGTCTGCACCAGCCAGGCCTCTTCGGCGCCGCGCGGCTGCTCGATCACCCGCGCCCCGACCGAGCGCTTGGCGATCGTCTTGGAGAGGAAGAGCGAGATCAGCGAGCCCGTGAAGCCGAACATGCCGCACATGACGAGCAGCGGGCCGTAGCTGCGCGAATACTCGGGCGGGATCACGCCCGCGGCGCTCAGGACGGCCAGGAGCACGCCCAGGACCAGCATCACGGCCAGGTTGGTGGCCAGGAACAGAGCGATCCGCAGCACGAAGGACCTCCTGCCCTCTTCTATCCCGACCTTCGACCAACGTCGAGACAGCGGTCCGTCCCACCCGGAACGTGGCTGGTCTTTTCAGCGGTCTTTTCAGCGCTCGCGGCCTCCTCCGTCGCGCAAGGGTTTAGGCGCGGCACGCAGAGTGCCCCCTGGCTGCGGAGAGAAGGAGCGAATCCATGCGCGTCCCCACCCTCGCGGCCTTGGCCCTGTTCGCCTCGGCCCTGTTCAGCGCCAGCGTCGTCCTCGCCGACGAACACCTCGTGCCCAGCGAACCCGGCGCCCTCAGCGGCAAGACGGTGGTGCTCAGCCCGGGTCACGGGCGCATGCTCCGCAACGGCGCTTGGGCCTGGCAGCGGCCCCTCCTGCACGAGATCCGCGAGGACATCCACACCAACGAGATCATGATCGAGGTCGTGCAGCGCTACCTCGTCGGCGCGGGCTGCCGGGTCGAGTCCTGCCGCGAGCGCAGCTTCCAGACCGCCGAGAAGCTGGTCGACGACCCCGCGGCCGCGGCGAGCGGGACCTGGACCCCCTCGACCAACGTCAACGCCTTCTTCGGCAGCGGCTACCGCTGGGCGCGCTCGTCCGCGAACGAGAGCGCCACCTTGACCTTCACCCCGGACCTCCCTCGGGCCGGCCGCTATCCGGTCTACGTCTGGTTCACCCAGGGCAGCGACCGGGCCCGCGACGCCCTCTACCGGGTCCACCACTCGGGCGGCGTGAGCGAGGTCCGCCTGCCCCAGCACGTGATGGGCAACCACTGGCGTTTCCTGGGGGAGTGGCACTTCCCCGCCGGCCAGGCCGGCAAGGTCGTGCTCAGCAACCAGGGCAGCGACCCGACCAAGGTCGTGGTCGGGGACGGGGTCCGCTTCGGCGGCGGCGTCGGCCCGAGCGGCCTGCCGCGCTGGCGCGAGGGGGCCAAGGCCTTCCTGACCCACAAGGGCTTCAACACCACCCTGGGCGAGGTCACGATCCGCTCGACCTACGCCACCTGGCTGGCGGGCAACGACCCCTCGCGCTGGCGCTCCGACTGGGCCTACGTGTCGCTCCACACCAACGCCGGCGGCGGGCAGGGCACCTCGGCCTACTCCTTCGGCAACGGGCACGGCGGCGTCGGCCCCGCGGGCTACCACACCACCAACCCCAGCCCGCTCTACCTGGCCAGCGACGGGCTGCGCAACTCGATCAACCGCCAGATCGTGAGCGACGTGCAGGCCAGCTTCGACCCCGCCTGGCGCGACCGCGGCACCCACGTGGCGAACTTCGGCGAGCTGCGCGAGACGCGCAACATGCCGAGCACCCTGGTCGAGCTGGCCTTCCACGACCACGCGGGCGACGCGGCCCGCCTGCGCGACGCCGGCTTCCGCGAGGTCGCCGGGCGCGCGATCTACAAGGGGATCCTGCGCCACTTCGACCCCAACGCGACGGTCTCTCCCCTCCCCCCGCGCGGCCTGCGGCTGACCAACCTGGGCGGCGGGCGGCTCGAGATCACCTGGCAGGAGACCCTCGACCCCCTCGAGCCGAGCGCCGCGCCGAGCGCCTACAAGGTCTACCTCTCGAGCGACGGCTTCGGCTTCGACGACGGGACCGAGGTCTCCTCGACCCGCCACGAGCTGAGCGGCCTGCGCGAGGGCCAGCGGGTGTTCGTCAAGGTCAGCGCCAAGAACAGCGGCGGCGAGGGCCTCGCGACCCCCGTCGGCGGCGCGCGGATCGGCGAGCCCCAGGGGACCCTGCTCGTGGACGGCTTCGACCGCCCCTACCGCTTCACCCACGACAACGGGCACCGGCGCTACACCTACGACTACGCGGTCGAGCACGTGGACGCCCTCGCGACGAACCTCCCCGCCCACGTCGGCGTCGACTTCGCCGCCAACGAGGCCCTCGGCCAGGGCCTCGACCTGCGCCGCTACGCCCTGATCGACTGGCTGCTGGGGCGCGAGAGCAGCGCGACGCGCACCTTCGACCCCACCGAGCAGCAGGCCGTCAGCGACTACGTCCAGGGCGGCGGGCGGCTCTTCGTCAGCGGCAGCGAGCTGGGCTGGGACCTCGGCGCCCAGGGCGGCGGGGCCGCCTTCCTGGCGGACGTGCTCGGCGCCCGCTACGTGAGCGACGACGCGGGGGCCCGGATCGCCCGCGGCCAGCCCGGCGGCCCCCTGGCCAGCCTCGGGCCCCTCGACTTCGGCAGCGGGCGCTACGAGGTCGCGAGCCCCGACGTGATCGCCGCGGCCGGCGGCGCGCAGCAGCTCGTCGCCTACGAGGCCAGCGGCGCCCCGAGCGCGGGGGTCGGCAAGGCCCGCTCGGTGGTCACCCTCGGCTTCCCCCTCGAGGCCCTCGGCGACTCGACCCAGCGCGCGGCCCTGACCCGCGGCGTGTTGGACCTGCTCGACCCGGACCTCCCCGCGCCCGCGCCGAGCCCCAGCGCGACCACGGCCCCCAACACCAGCTCGAGCGGCGCGCCGCCGAGCTCGAGCACCGCTCCGGCCGCGACGGCGGCGCCGGCTCCTGCGGGACGCCGCTCCAGCGGCGGGGGCTGCTCGCTCGGGGACGAGGCGCCCGCCCCGCCCCTCGCGCTGCTGATCCTCGCCCTGAGCGCCGGCCTGCTCCGCCTGCGCGCCCGCCCCACCGTGGGGTGAGCGCGCTCCCTGGCGACGACTCCCTCCCCAGCGCAGACTGCGCGGTATGGAGCGAGTCGGACGCTACGAGCTGCTGAGCGAGCTGGGGCGCGGGGCGATGGGCGTCGTCTACCGCGCCCGTGACCCGCAGCTCGGCCGCGAGGTGGCCCTCAAGCTCCTGCTGGGCCTGGCCGACGCCGAGGCGCGCCTTCGCTTCGAGCGCGAGGTCCAGGCCATGGCCCAGGTCCGCCACCCCAACCTGCTCGGGGTCTACGACGCGGGCCAGGACCAGGGGCGGGCCTTCCTCGTCACCGACCTGGCCGCGGGCGCGCTGAGCGACGAGCTGCGCGCGGGGCCCCTGCGTACCGAGCGCGCGATCGAGGTCGTGGCAGCGGTCGCGCGCGGCCTGCAGCGCGCCCACCAGGCCGGGGTGCTCCACCGCGACATCAAGCCGGACAACGTCCTGCTGGCCCGGGACGGGCGCCCCCTCCTGGCCGACTTCGGCCTGGCGCGCCCCCTCGCCGGCGGCGAGTCTCTGACGGCCACGGGGAGCGTCCTCGGCACCCCCAGCTACATGGCGCCCGAGCAGGCCCTGGGCGAGAAGACGACGGTCGCCAGCGACGTCTACGCCCTGGGCGCGTTGCTCTACGCCTGCCTCGCGGGCCGCCCGCCCTTCCGCGCTGGATCGGTCCTGCAGACCCTGCACGACGTGGTCAACGAGCCCCCGCCCAGCCTGCGCGAGCTGGGGATCGCCTGCCCGCCCGAGCTGGAGGAGACCTGCCTGCGCTGCCTGGCCAAGGACCCCGCCCTGCGCCCCGCCAGCGCCGAGGAGCTGGCCGAGGAGCTGGAGCGAGCGCCTGCTCCCTCGGGCGCCGCGCCCTGGCGAGCGCTCGCCGGCGCCGGACTGCTGGCCCTGGCCGGCCTGGGAGGTGCGCTGGCCACCCGCGTCAGCCCCACGCCGCGCCCCCCCGCGTCCCTCGCTGGCAGCCCGACCCGGGCAGGCCGCCCTCCCGGCGCGAGCCCTGCGCCCGCGGGCGATCCCTACGCGCAGATCGAAGCCGCCATGGAGAGCGGCGACCGCGACCTCGCGCGCCGCCTGCTCGACGACCTCCCTCACGTCGCGACGCCCCAGGCCCAGCGCTTCCTCTCCCTCCTGGCGCTGGCCGAGGGAGACGCCGCGGGGGCCTTGGCCTGCGCGGAGCGCGGCCTGAAGCTCTCCCCGCGCGAACCGGGCCTGCTCATGGCCCGAGCCAGCGCCTTGCAGAGCGAGCTGCGGCTCGACGAGGCGCTGCGGGACGTCGAGCTCGTCTGCGAGCTCACGCCTGAGCGAGCCTCGGCCTGGGGCCTCCGCGGTCGGCTGGAGCGAATGCGAGGCAACTTCGCCGCGGCGCTCTCCGCCAGCGAGGAGGCGATCGCGCGCGCCCCCGAGGTCCAGGCCTATCAGCTGATGCGCGCGCTGGCGCTCTTCGGCGCGCTGCGCTTCGAGCAGGCCCTGGAGCTCGCCGACGAGCTGCTCCGCGGCGAGCCCGAGGACGAGGGCCCGCTGCGACTCCTGCGCGGCCGGATCCTGATTCGCCTCCGCCGCCCCCAAGACGCGCTCCCCGAGCTGAGGCGCGCCCTGGAGCTCAACCCCAGCGAGTCCCTGGTGCGCCTCTCCCTCGCCGCCGCGCTGCGCGATATGGGCAGGCAAGGCGAGGCTCGCGAGCAGCTCGACTGGCTGCAAGACCGCCTGCCGCCGAGCTACGCCACGGGCGCGGCCTACATGGAGCAGCGCTTCTACCTCCCCGCGGTGAGGGCCTTCGAGGAGCACCTGAAGCGGAACCCCAACGATCTGCGCGCCTTCCTCCTGCGCGCTACCGCCCTGATCGAGCTCCAGCGCTTCCGCGAGGCCCGCGACAGCTTGCTGCTCCTCCTCGACCGCCCCGAGCGTCCAGAGGGCTACGAGGTCCTGCTGGCCCAGGCCTGCGAACACTACGCCCGCAGCATGGCGCCCGGGCCCAAGCGGGACGCGGAGCTGACTCGCGCAGCGAAGCTGGTCAGCGGACACCTCGAGCGAGCGCCGCGGGACTTCCAGGCCCTCCACCGGCGGGGCCGCCTGAGCCTGCTGGCGGGCGACCTGGAGGGCGCAGCGCGAGACCTCGAGGCCTCGGTCCGCCTGGTCCCGGGCTACTTCAAGGGCCAGATCGACCTGACCCGCGCGCTCCTCGCGCTGGGTCGCCGGGAGGAGGCCCTCGCCGCCGCGCGCGCCGCCACCCGGATCCGCCCCCGCCTGGTCAGCCCCCGCGCGTTCCAGGCCCAGGCCCTCGCCGAGCTCGGCCGGCAGCCCCAAGCGCGCGCGGTCCTGGAGGAGCTCGTCGGCCTCCCGCTGCCTCCGAGCGAGCGCCAAGCGCTCGAGCGCGAGCTGCAGCGCTACCCCCGCTGAGCTCACCAGCCCAGCGAGGTAGCGCTGAGCTCGCTCAGCTCTGAGACTGGGTGCGTGGAATCGATCGGCGGCTACGAGGTGCTCGACGAGCTCGGCCGGGGCGGCATGGGCGTCGTCTACCGGGCGCGCGACCCCCGCTCGGGCCGAAGCGTCGCGCTCAAGCTGCTGCTCGCCCTCTCGGACCCCGAGGAGCGCCTCCGCTTCCAGCGCGAGATCGAGACGACCCGCTCCCTCGACCACCCCCACGTGCTCCGGGTCCTCGACCTCGGCCAGGACCGCGGCCGCCCCTTCCTGGTCACCGAGCTGGCCGAGGGCGGCAGCCTCGCGGGCCGGCTGCGGGAGCAGGCGCTCGACCCAGGCGAGGCGGCCCGAGTCGTGGCCGAGGTCGCGAGCGGGCTCGCCGCGGCCCACCGCAGCGGCGCGCTGCACCGCGACCTGAAGCCCGCCAACGTGCTCTTCGCCGGCGACGGGCGCTCGCTGTTGGCCGACTTCGGCCTCGCGCGCCGGCTGCGTGACGAGACCCTGACCGCGACCGGGACCGTGCTCGGGACGCCCGGCTACATGTCCCCCGAGCAGGCCCGCGGCGAGCGAGCCGACGAGCGCAGCGACGTCTACGGGCTGGGCTCGCTCCTCTACGCCTCCCTCAGCGGAGGGCCGCCCTTTCGCCGGGCCTCCCTCCTGGCGACTCTGGCGGCCGTGGTCAACGACCCCGTCCCGCCCCTCGCGGCGGAGGTTCCCGAAGCCCTGGCCGCGATCTGCTGCCGCTGCCTGGCCAAGGACCCCGCTGAGCGCTACGCCGACGCCGACGAGGTGAGCGCGGCGCTCAACACCTGGCGCGACGCGCTCACCCGTCCCCGGCTGGCGCGCGGCGCCGCCCTCGCGGTGGCCTGCGCCGCCCTGGCGCTGGGGGCCGCTGCCTTGGGGGCCTCCAGCCTCCCGCACGGAGCCCCGCCCCCCCAGCACTCGCCAACCCCCTCCGCGCGCGGGTCCGCGCTCCCCTCCCCACCGCCCGAGCTCGAGGCTGCCCGCGCCGCCGCCAGGAGATCCGACTGGGAAAGTGTGCTGGCTTCGGCCCAGCGCGCCCTCGAGCGGGGCCCGCATCGAGCCGAGGCCCTGACCTTGGCCGGCTGGGCCCGGCTCGAGCGGGCCGAGCTAGAGGCCGCCCGGGAGCAGCTGGACGAGGCGCTGCGGGCGGCCCCGGACTACCCGCTCGCGCTGGCCCTGCGAGCGCTCCTCCACGCGCTGAAGAAGGAGTGGAAGCTCGCGCGCCGCCTGGCCAAGGACGCCCAGTCCCGCGCCTCGGAGGACTCAGAGGTCGTCGTGCAGGTCGCGCGCGCGCACCTCCACATGGGCGAGTTCGAGCAGGCCCGCCGCCAACTGCAGAAGACGCTGCCCGCGCGCCCGCGAGACGCGGTCGCCCACTTCCTGCACGCGCGCGCGTGCCTGGAATGCGGCGAGGAAGAGCCCGCGCTGCAGGGCTTCGAGCGGGTGCTCGAGCTGGAGCCCGACCACTACCTGTCCCTGGCCCACGCGGCCGCCCTCCTCGCGACCCGTGACCGGTCGAGGGGCCTCGAGCGCTACCGCTCCTTCCTCACCTTGAGCCAGGAGGCCCTCCTCGAGGCCGAGGGCAACGCGGACCTCCTGCGAAAAGTCCGCGATCTGGCCTGGCCGCAGCTGCGCCGACTCGTCCCGCTCTACCCGGAGGAGCTCCTGGGGCACTACCTCCGCGGCGAAGTGCTCCTGCGCCGCCGGGAGTACGAGGCCGCCCGCAAGGAGCTCGATGAGGTGCTGCGGCTCAACGGGGGTCGCCCCTACGAACGCTCCGCGCTCTACCTCGGCGTGGCCCACCGCTCCTTGGCCAAGGCCGAAGGCCTGGGCGAGCGAGAGCGAGCGGCCCACCTCGAGCGCGGCGTCGCGCTGGCCGGGATGCACCTGGAGCAGCACCCCGAAGACGTCGATGCGCTCACCATGCGAGCAGGCTGCCTCCTCCTGCTGCGGCGCTTCGAGAAGGCCTATCTGGACCTCTCGCGCGCGCACCAACTGCGCCCGACCACCGACAGCGCCTGCGACCTGGCCTCGGCTGCGCTCGAGACCGGCCGCCTGGCCGAGTCGCGGGGTCTGGTCGAGCCCCTGCAGTTCGAGAGCCGTCGCGCGCGCTTCGGGCTGGCGCGCGTACTGGGTCGCGGTGACGCGGAAGAGCAGGCGCGCGCCCGCGCGCTCTTCGAGGACCTCGCCCGCGGAGACGACGCCTTCGCGCGGAGCGCGCGGAGGATCCTCGCTCCCACGCCTCGAGTCACTCCCGACCGTCGCTGAAGCGCACGTCCGCCGGGCTGAGCTGGGCTGGCCCGATCACCCCGAAGTGGAAGCGCTGCAGGTAGGTCCGCGCCGCCTTCTGGACGTCCTGGGGGCGAACGCGGCTCAGCTCGACCGGCAGCTCGTAGTGACCGCGCCAGCTGCCCCCGACGAGCTCGGCGTGGGCCAGCCCTTCGGCGTGGCTGAGCGCGCTCTCGCTCTCGCCGTAGGCGCGGGTCTCGGCCTGGGCGATCACCCCCGCGAGCTCGCCCGGCTCGACGAGGCGGGTCTGCAGGTCGCGGATCTGCGCGTAGGTCAGCTCGATCGCCTTGCTGGGCTGGGTGGTCGTCACGTAGATATACCCGTAGTTGGCCCGGTAGCTCGAGGCGCCGGCCGCGGCCGCGTAGGTCAGGCCGTGCTTGGTCCGCAGCTCGCTCCACATCCGCTTGCGCAGGATGTCGAGGGCCAGGCGCGCGGCGGGGTAGTCGGCCTGCCCCGGCGCCGGCGCGGCGCACTTGGCCAGCACGTAGTTGGTCGGCAGCTGGCGCGTGTCCAGCACCAGCCGGCGCTGCGGCTCATAGGCCGGCAGCTTGGGCCGCTCCCACTTGCCCGGCGGAATGAAGCCGAGGGACTGGCCCAGCTGCTGGCGGACGCCCTTGCTCTCGTGGTCGCC
>CALDQK010000159.1 GCA_937911525.1 uncultured bacterium | reverse complement strand
CATAGCAACGCCGCCAGAGCGAGGCTCGCAGCTGGGTGGCTGGGCGCCAACCCGCTCACGAGCGCGCCCGCCACGATCGCAGCCATTCCGGTCACTGGTCCCCCGTGCTCCCCGCTTGGTCGCCCATTCGACCACGATGACGCGCGAGCGTCACCAAGGGGTCACCGAAGAAGAGGACTTAGACTCCGTCCAGCGCTCCAGGGGTCGTCATCTCGCTCGACTCCTCCAGGCTCCAGCCCGGGGGCTTGTTGGGCGAGAACTCCGGGAAGTGCTTCTCGCGCAGGCGCCGCAGGCGGGTCGCCACGCTGGCGGCGTCGCTCGGGCGACCCGCGGGGTCCTTCTCCAGCATTTGGTGAATGTAGTCGGCCACCTCGGGCGGGCAGTGCGGCGCCGCCGCCGCGAGCGAAGGCGCGGGCTGGTCCAGGATCGCGAGCAGCACCTTGGCGCTCTGCGGAATGAAGGGCGGCCGCCCCGCGATCAGGTGGTAGACGGTGGCGCCGAGGCTGTAGACGTCGGTGCGGGTGTCGACGGTCTTGGCCTCGGTGGCCTGCTCGGGCGAGACGTAGGCCAGGGTGCCCAGGCCCTCGCCCGTCGCCGTGAGCGACTCCATGGAGTTGAGCTCCTTGGCGATCCCGAAGTCGCTCAGCTTGGCCCGCCCCTCGGGCGTGATCAGGATGTTGGCGGGCTTGATGTCGCGGTGCACGATCCCGGCCGCGTGGGCGGCGCTCAGACCGAGGGCGACCTGCTCGCCGATCAAGAGCGCCTCGGGGATCGACAGCGGTCCGCCGTAGAGCTTGTCCTTGGCCGAGAGCCCGTTGACGAGCTCCATGATCAGGTAGAAGCGCCCGTCCGAGAGGCGCACGTCGAACACGTCGACGACGTAGGGGCTGTCGATCCGCACGCACACCCGCCCCTCGCGGAGGAAGCGCTGGCGCGTCTCCTCGTCGACGTCGATCTCGGTGCGCAGGACCTTGATCGCGACGTTGCGCCCCAGCAGCTTCTGGTGGGCGGCGTAGACCCGACCGGTCGCCCCGCGCCCGATCTCGCCCAGGATGTCGAACTCCTCGCGCGGGAGGAGGGGCTCGTCGAGGCGACGGGTCCGGGCCCGCTCGCGCTTGGTCCGCTCGTCGAGGCCGAGCGTGACCACGTAGAACACGTGGTCGCCGATCTGGAGCACGTCCTCGGGGCGGACGGCGGTCGGAGTGTTGGGCTCGAGCTTGGCGCCGTCGAGGAAGCTGCCGTTGCGGCTGCCGAGGTCGCTCACGTAGAGGCCCTCGGGCCGCAGCTCCAGCGCGACGTGGCGGCGGCTGACCTTCTCGTCCTGGACGCGGATCGAGACGTCGCGCCCCCGCCCCAGCACGAAGCGCTGGCCCATGCGGACCACGTAGCGCCGCCCCACCTCACGCCCGGCGCGGACCGTCAGCTCGACCTGCACGCGCCCTCCCCTCGAGCCCTCTCCCCTGGGAGCTTGCGAACCTCGTCGGGGTGCCCCAGCTGGCGGACCGCCTCGCTGAGCACGATCGCGGTCGCGTTGGCCAGGTTGAAGCTGCGGACGTGCTCGCTGCGGAGCGGAATCCTGAGCCCGATCAGCTGCGAGAACACCTCGTCGGGGAGGCCCTTGAGCTCGTCCCCGAACAGGAAGGCGTCGCCCGGCTGGTAGCGCACCTCGCTGTAGACCTGCTCACCCCGCGTCGAGAGCGCGAAGAGCCGCCGCTCGCCGAGGTCGGCCCGGAAGGCTGCGTAGTCGGCGTGGCGGCGCCAGTCGAGGTGCGGCCAGTAGTCCAGCCCCGCCCGCCGGCAGGCCTTGTCGCTGGTCGAGAAGCCGAGCGGCTCGATCAGGTGCAGGCGAGCCCCCATGGCGCAGCACAGCCGGCCGATGTTCCCCGTGTTGGGCGGGATCTTGGGCTCGTAGAGCGCTACGTGGAAGAGGGGGGAGACCATGCCTGGGACAACGATAACTCCATGCGGGGAGGGGCGCATGGAGAACACGTCCTAGGAGGTGATCGGCGCCACGCCGGCTCCCGGGGCGGCGCCTTCGCGCTGCTTGGGGGGCGGGTCCAGGGGCGCGAGCCAGGGCGGAGGGAGCTCCCAGTCCGGCTCGCGTCCGCCCAGCTCTCCGAGGAAGCGCGCGCGCAGCTCGCCCTGCTCGCGCTCGTCCACGAGCAAGCGCAGGCTGCGCGCGGCGACGCGGTAGTCCTGGTTCTGGCGAAAGGCGCGGGTGTCCCGCGGGAAGGTGTCGAGGACCTCGCGGTAGCAGCGCCGCGCCGGCGCCGCGTTGCCGAGGCGCTGGTGCAGGACGCCGAGGTCGAGCACGGGGCGCGTATGCCGCCGCGGCGGGAGCAGGTTGATGCACTGCCCGTACTCGCGGATCGCCTCGCCGTATTGCCCCTGCGACTCGTAGAGCCGCGCCAGCTCGTAGTGCGGCCAGGGGTCGAGGGAGTTGTCGCGCACCCGCCCCTGCAGGCGCTGCTCGTCGGTCTGAGCGGGGGCCGGCGCCGGAGGCGGGCCCCCGCAGGCGACGAGCGCCAGCGCGACGCCGCCGAGGCAGGCGAGCAGGGGAGGGGTCGCGCGACTCACTACAGGGACTTCAGCTCGTCTAGCTGCACCTGGGCCTCGGCGATCAGCGCCTTCTCCCGGTCGTCGGCGGGGGTCGCCGCCACGATCCGCTCGAGGTAGTCGATCGCCCGCTCGCTGTCGTCGCGCATCGAGTAGAGCGTGGCGAGGTTGTTGAGCGAGGGCAGGTGGTCCGGCTCGAGGTTCAGGACCGAGTCGTAGCAGATCCGGGCCTTCTCCAGGAAGATCTCGTCGCGGGTGTAGTCGTCGTAGAACTCGGCCTTGGCGATGTTGTGGTGCGCCAGGAAGCCGTAGACCACGCCCAGGTTGAACAGGCCGTCGATCCCCTCGGGGTTGATCAGGACCGCCTCCTCGAAGAGCTGCTGCGCGTCCGCGAAGTTGCGCTTCTGGCCGGCCTCGAGGCCCTGATCGATCAGGCTCGCGTAGCGGGCCTCGATCTCGTCGGTCAGGGGCTCGGCCTCAGGGCGGGCCGTGCGCTCGCCGCGCTCGATCTGATCGATCAGGTCACCGAGGCGCCCGTGCATGGCCTTGAGCGCCGCGAGGCGCTCGGGCGACGCCCGCCGCGTGGCGAAGTCGATCACGTTGAGCGCCTCCTCGAGCTGGCCGAGGTCGGCGTCGTCGATATCTCCGCGCGCGATGTCGAGGGTGTCGATGATGGCGACTGGCGGCGACGCCTCGTCGTCCTTCCCCTCGCCCTCCTCGGCGTCGCCGACGGCGTCGCCGACGGCCTGCTCGGCTTCGTCGCTCTGGGCGTCTTCGTTCTTGGACTCGTCCTCGCTCATTGTTCCCCCTAGGTCTGGCGATTGCGCAGGCGCAGCCGGCGGCTGAGCACACGCGCGATGTTGAGGATCATTCCGATCTGGAGATCGACGTCGCGCGAGAAGAGCTCGTAGAGGTCGTCTCGCTTGAGCTCGAGCAGGACCGTCTTCTCTCGGGAGATCACCGAGCCGCTCCAGGCCTCGAGGCCGACCAGCGAGAACTCGCCGAAGAAGTCGCCCGCGTAGCCCTCGTCCACGTAGCTGCCCTTCTCGAACACGGAGACGACCTGCTCGCTGCCTTCGTCGTCCGGCACCCGCAGCTCCGCAGAGCCGCGCTCGATCACGTAGAGCGTGTCGTCGAGCTGCTCCCGCTGCACGATCGTCTCTCCCTGGCGAAAGGTGCGCGTGCGGGCGATCGAGGCCACCTGCTGCAGCTGGCCGTCGCTCAAGCCCAGGAAGAGCATCTTCTGGCGCAGGGAATCGAGGTCGAGCACGGTCTCCAGGGGTGTTTCGAGGGCTCAGGGCGCGGATTCTACCCTCCCTGAGCGCCCTCGGGCTTCAGCCGCAAGGCCCCATGATCATGGGGCTTAGGACTGATTTGCCAACAGAAGGCCAATCAGGAGTGAAAAAACTCGTGGAAAACGCGGGAGTTGTCGGAGAACCCCGCTAAACTGCGGCCCACCTGGCGACCGGAGCCTGGAACCCGCATTCCAGAGGCCTCTCCGGCGACCACCTCTCGAGAGTTTTCTCGAGTCAGTGGGAGTCGGCTGGAAGGGGCTTCTGGGGGGGCTCGAGGCTACGAGCGCTGGGGCTGGGCTTCTCAAGGCTGGAAACTCTTCTGAGCTCTCCTGTCTTGAGAGGTGAGAGGGAAAGGACGACCGAGTTCGCTTACAGAGCCGCGGCGGCTCACGAGAGACTCGAGCTTCGATCTGGGGCTTCTGAGAGTTTTTTTCGTGGGTCTTCCCGGGGATGTCGGCGGTCCCGGTTAACACGACGAAACCAAGAGGCATTGCTCATTAGTCTGCGCAGACGTGCTGTGTAGGTGAGCGGACGCCTCGCGGGCGCCATTTGTTTGGTGCCACCATTTGGTAACTGAGCCGTCCGAAAGATCTCGTGCTTTATCCAAAGGGACGATCGGGGTCTGAAGGCGGTTTGGGAATCCGGAAAGGGAATTCCGATGAACAAGGCTGAGCTGGTCGAGTGGATCCAGAAGAACGGTGAGGGCTTCGAGACGAAGGCTTCGGCGCAGCGCGCGCTGGACGCGGTCCTCGGTGGCATCCGCCACGGCCTCAAGAAGGACCCCGGCAACACCGTGAGCCTCGTGGGCTTCGGCAGCTTCCAGGTGAAGCGTCGTGAGGGCCGCATGGGTATCAACCCCCAGACGGGCGAGCCCATCAAGATCAAGCCGAGCAAGACCGTGACCTTCCGCGCTGGCAAGGCGCTGAAGGACTACGTCCCCATGCCCAAGAAGGCTGGCAAGAAGTAGCTCTCAACCGGGGTTCAGCCCGGGTCTTTGGACCTGAGTCGAACTCTGGACAGTGAGTTCCGCCAGAGCGCGTGGGTGTCCCGGATACGGGCGCCTGCGCGTTCGGCATGTACGGACAGGTCTAGGGGGTCGCGCTCTCGCGAGGGCGACCCCTGGTCTCGTTTTGAGGCCAGGCCAAGACTGGTCACGACGCACTGCGTCCCGCCTGGCGAGCGGGCGGGGGGAGTGCAGCCTGGGATGGGGCCCGGCCCGCTCGGGCCTAAGCGAAGTGATCGAACCCCTTGATCGATAAGGGCTTGGAGTCGACGAGCACTTCGCCGGGCTCGCCCTCCACCAGCGCTCCGACATCGACCAGCTCATCGCCGGCGAGCTCAGCGGGCCCCGCGAGCAGGAGCTGATAGTCCTCCCCGCCCAGGAGCGCGCAGCGGGCCGGGTCGACCCCGAGCTGTGCGCAGAGCATGGCGGGCGGAGCCGGGAGGTCCGCGCTGCGGATCTCGGCCCTGAGGCCCGAGGCCAGCGCCAGCCGCGGGAGGTCGCGGGCGAGCCCGTCGGAGAGGTCGAGCGCCGCGCGGGGCCGAACGGCCGCCTGCTGCAGCCGGCGCGCGAGGGCGAGCCGCGGTCTTGGCCGGATCAAGGCCGCCAGCGGTGCCTCCCAAGCCGGGTCCCCCGGATCGCCGCCCTGCTCGAGGTAGGTCAGGCCCAGGCGGGCGAGGCCGAGCGGCCCGCTCACGAAGAGGCGATCCCCGGCCTGGGCGCCTGCCCGGCGCCAGGCCCGGCCGGCGGGGACGTGGCCGAGCACGTCGAGGGTCAAGCCGAGCCCGCGCGGGTCCTGGGCGAGGTTTCCTCCGACCAGGGGGCACCCGGCCGCGGCGAGCTGCTCCCCCACTCCGCGCGCGATCTCCTCCAGCGCTCCCGCGGGGAGGTCCGGGGGCAGGCGGAGGGAGAGGAGCGCGCCGAGGGGCTCGGCCCCCATGGCCGCGAGGTCCGAGAGGCTAGCCCCGGCGGCCTTGGTCCCGAAGCCGGCGAAGCCGGCCCACTCGCTCCATGAGCGGCGAAAGTGGCTGTCCTCGACCTGCTCGTCGCTGCTCCACACCAGCTCGTGGCCGGGAGGTGGTCGCAGGAGCGCGGCGTCGTCGCCGGGGCCGAGGACGACCGCTTCGCCCGAGATGCGCGCGCCAGCCGCCTGGACTGCAGCGAGCACGAGCTCGATCCGAGCCTTCTCGTCCATGCCTGAACCCGCCTTCTGTCGAGTGCCATCGGGGCGTCGCCCTACTCAGTTTCTTGTGATACCTTCTCGCGCTCATCGCTGGTCAGGACGACTGGCGACCTTAGGAAGGACCACGGACGACTGATGATTATCGAGTTCGACGAGAGCACCCCGCTGCACGTGATCAAGGAGCTTGCGCCTGGGCTGCGCCTCGAGGACAAGACCGTCGAGCTGTCGATTCCAGAGCTCGAGGAAGCCTCCAAGGTGAAGTTCAGCGTGGACTTCGGCCAGGACCCCGTCTCCTTCGTCGTGCTCTCCTACAACGACGTTCCCCTCGACGCGGAGCAGAAGGGCAGCGGTGAGTTCATCTTCGACCCGATGGAGTTCGGGCACACGCTGAAGATCGAGTTCAACACCACCGCGATCCCGAGCCAGCAGAAGGACGCTGCCCCCCAGTGGGAGGGTCAGATCAACTTCCAGTGCGAGGGCGACGACGAGTGGAGCGCCTTCTTCATCCAGGTCGAGAAGTTCCTCGGCGACGAGACCTTCGACGGCGTGTTCGCGGTCGACCTCGGCACCACCAACAGCTCGGTGGCCTACTGGGAGGTCAAGCCGGAGCCGGACTTCCTGCCGGTCTCGCCGACCCTCCTCAAGGAGGCCAAGTCGATCGCCTCGGCGGTCAACGCGCTCGAGATCGAGCCCTTCAAGCAGCTCGCCCCCGAGAGCTACGACGTCGGCCAGAAGGCCGTCAGCTCGCCCCGCAAGACCAACCTCCACATGTCGGTCAAGCGCGGTATCGGGACCAAGAAGCGCTACGTGGTCACCAAGGGCAAGGAGATCTGGCGCGACGCCGACGCCCAGCACATGATGACTGCGCTGGGTAAGAAGATCCTCGAGGACGCCCGCTCGATCCTCGGTAAGAACATCGACGAGATCGTCGCGACCAGCCCGCCGCGCTGGAACGCGGTCCAGGTCGGCGAGCTGCGCCGCGTCCTGCGCCGCCTCGGCTTCCAGCCCGACCGCATGGACATGAGCACCGACGAGGCGACCGCCTCGGGTCTCTACTACGTCCTCTACCCGCTCTTCGAGCGCTTCGGTAAGCGCGCCGCGCTGACCGAATACGTCGAGAAGGAGTTCGGGCGGATGCGGACCGCCGACGGCGACTTCCGCTTCAACCTGCTCTCGATGGACTTCGGCGGCGGAACGACCGACCTCGCGCTGATCAAGTGCGGCGTCAAGTTCGAGCCCCAGCACCTCGCGCTCGACATCGACATCGTCGACCGCGGCGGTCGCCAGGACATCGGCGGTGACAACCTCACCCTGCACATGTTCGACCTGCTCAAGCGCCGCCTGGCGCTGGCGCTGGCGCACCCGCAGCGGCTGATCGACCCCAGCACCACCGACAAGGCGCCGACCAACCCCTGGATCAAGTACTTCAAGCTCGACGTCCAGCAGGGCGCCCTGCTGCAGCGCTGGGACGAGGTCGTCAACCACCTCAACGCCCCCGAGCTGCCGCGTGAGCTGTGGGACCTGGTCAACGGCATGTTCCCCACGGCCTGGGACTTCAAGGACATGCCCGCCACCTACCGCAAGTACAAGCTGCCGGCGCGCCGCAACTTCGACTGGCTCTGGGCTCAGGCCGACCAGCTCAAGAAGGCGCTCTGCATCGACGTCAGCAACGCGGTCAAGGGCAAGGACGTCACCGAGGCGGACCTGCAGCCCTACCACGATCGCTGGCTGAGCCCCGATCTCGAGTCGTTCACGACCCCGGTCAACCTGGCGGAGTGCATCCCCATGGCGACCGAGAGCGAGGACTTCCGCGAGCAGTGGCTGAGCGTCAACTACGGCCAGATCCACAACTTCTACGTCCCCGTCATCAAGGGCCTCGCCGAGGAGACGGCGCGCATGGAGGGTCGCTCCCTCACCCCGCGCACCAACCCCGAGGGCAAGCAGGAGCCGCCGGTCGTCGATCGCGTGGTGCTCGCCGGCAACGGCGCGCGCATCCCCTCGATCGGCGCGCTGGTGCACAACCCGCGCGACAAGGGCGGCACCGGGACCAGCTTCGATCAGATCAAGTTCGACCCGGTCCGCGCCAAGCTGGCGGTGCCCATCGGCGCCTGCCTGCGGCGTATCGCCCGCAAGGTCGAGGGCTTCAAGATCGACATTCGGATCAGCCGCAACCTGCTCCCCTTCGACGTGCTGATCAACCTCGGCACGACCTCGGCCATGCTCTTCGAGAGCGGCCAGATCGACGAGTTCCGCTTCTTCCAGCGCGCGGGCGTCCCCGAGGACCTCGAGGTCGAGTTCGTCACCCGCCTCGACGAGCAGGACAAGGGCACTGAGAACTTCAAGCCCTACGTGCTCTTCAAGCCCAAGGGCGAGTCGGTGCCCCTGATCGACCTCCAGAAGGAGGAGGACTTCTGGAAGACCCTCGACCAGACCTACGGCCTGGTCACGATCCCCAAGCTCAAGAAGATGGTCGACGGCTTCGTCGCCTTCGACACGGCTTCGGCCTCGGGTCAGGGCAGCAACACCGTCCAGGTCAAGGAGCCCGGCAAGGTGTTCAAGGAGGTCGGCGAGCGGACCTTCACCTACGGGGACATGCTCGAGCTGCTGCGCAACGAGATGAGCATGCGCCAGAAGATCGCCTGGATGGAGGAGTTCTTCGACGCTCCCCCCGCCGACGGCGGCATCGTGCACCGCTACTACCTCGACGTGACCAAGCAGGTCTACCTCGTCCGGCACCACCACAGCGAGGGCAAGTCGCTCTTCCTGGCGGAGACCGACGAGGACGCGCTCGAGGAGCTGCCGCCCGAGCGCAACCCGTTCTCGGGCATGCACTAGCAGCCACGGCTCCGGGTTGGCCCACGGTCGGCCCGGAGCGAAAATCTCTGCGGCCCTCATCGAGCGGCGCGAGTCAGAGAAAAGCGTTATGACAGGGGGCGGACTCCCGACCTTGGGACGTCCGCCCTCTCCGGTGTGAGCCCCCTTCGGGGGTCCCGGGTGGGCAAGTCCGCGAGCCGCAGAGAGGGAGCACCGCCGAGCAGGTGTCGGAGCGCGAGCAGGAGCAGGAGGGGAACGAGCCCCCCGTCGATCCGGCGGAGGCGGCGAGACGCGCTTTGGCGGCAGCCAAGGCCGCGGCTGCGGCCAAACCTCGCTCCGAGGGCGAAGCCTCCCAGCCCCCCCGAGGCCGCAAGGGACCGGCGCGGCCGGGGCCTGGCCGACCGGGCTCCTCCGGTCCGCGCAAGCCGGCTCCGCGCGGCAACAAGCCTCCCGCCAGCCGCGGCAAGCGCCCGGGCCCTCAGCGAGGGAAGCCGGGGCCGGGTCCCTCGGGCACCCCCCGCCCGGCCAAGCGAGGCGGGCCACCCTCGGGCGCGCTCCCGCGCCAGAGCGCAGGGGGCAAGCCGGCCAGCAACCGGCCTGCTGCGGGCGGCAAGCCCTCCAGCGGCCCGGGTCGTCGTCCCCCCACCTCGCAGCGCATGGCGCGCCCGAAGGCAGAGGAGGCCAAGCCCAACAACGGCAAGAAGCCGGCGATCAAGCGGCGGGTCCAGAGCGCCGAAGAGATGCTCCGCGCCAGCTCGGGCCGCGCCCCCAAGGCGCGCGACTCGGGCAAGCGCCAGGTCACGGCCCCCAGCCGCCCCAAGCCCAAGGGGCCGCAGGTCCAGCTCCCCAACCTCAAGCGCCGCAAGGGCAACAAGCGGCTCTCCTCCTTCGCCGAGCTCGGCTGGCGCTGCGCCGAGGACGACGAGGCCACCGCCAACACCGACACGATCGCGATCGACATCGGCTCTGAGGGCACCTGCACGACCTGGTTCGACCAGGACTTCCGGCGCGCGCGCGACAAGGCGCACCCGACCATGGTCCTCGTCGGTGACCCGCACGCCTTCCGCACGCTCGAGCCCTTCTCGCTCGAGGTCGGGCTGCCCGCCCTCGAGCGCTGGCCCAACGACCGCGTCCTGCGCGGCACCCACGGCTCGATCCTGCTGCCCAGCCAGATCGGACTCGTCGAGTTCCCGGTGGACCACGTGCTGGCCGGGCTGACGAACAAGCTCCGCCACGACCTCGAGCGGGAGCCGCGCCAGGTCGCGCTGACCCTGCCGACCTTCATGGCCAGCGAGCTGGCCGACGACATCCGCGCCGAGGCAGCCCCCTACCGCAAGGGCGCCTTCCGCGGCGTCCCGAGCGCGATCGCTTCGGCCTGGTTCTACCTGGCCCCCGCCTTCGCCGAGGCGGAGAGCCCCGAGGGCGACCTCTGCGCTTGGTCGAAGCGCGCGCTGGAAGCCGGCCGGGTGTTGGTCCTCGACTGGGGCGCCTCAGGGCTCCAATACGGGCTGGTCACCGTGCGCGAGCCCGGCGCCGGCCGCGAGACGGAGGGCAACAAGACCGAGCTCCGGCTGGCCCTCGCAGGCACCTGGCCCTCTCTGGGCGGTCACCGCCTGACGCTCACGATCGTGCGCCGCATCCACCGCATGCTGACGGACCGGATCCTGGAGTCGGGCCCGAGCGACGACCTGATCCGGCGCCCGCTCTTCGAGCCGCGCTCGGGCTTCGTCCCGCGCCCCGTCGGCTATGAGGAGGCCTTCGACCGGCTGCGCCGGATCGGGACCCCCATGAACGAGGAGGAGCGGGCCGAGGTCGCGCAGCTGCGCAACCTGCTCCTGCCGACTCGCTGGCGCTTCGGCCCCGGCGAGGAGCCCGTCGGCTACTCGCCCTTCCGCAAGATCGCGATCGAGCACTTCCGCGGCCTGTGGGGCGGCGCCGAGCGGATCAAGCGCCTGATCTTCAGCGACCCGCGCCGCTACCTCGAGCGCGGGACGATCGCCTTCAACGCCGACGTGCTCGACTCCCCCTTCGTGAGCGACCTCGAGGACCGTGTGATCGAGGTCCCGGTCAAGGACGTCCTCGGCCCGATCGAGCGCAACCTGCGCCGCGCGATCGCCCACATCGCGCGTCGCCTGCGCGCGCACCTGCCCAAGGGCGCCGCGATCCCGGTCGGCCTGACCGGCATGCAGGCCGGCTCGCGCCTGCTGCGCCGGACGGTCAAGGGCGCGGCCAAGGCCGGCGTGGCCGAGAACGTCGCGCTGGCCCCGACCTCCAGCGACCCCCTCGAGCTCAAGTCCACGGTCAACCGCGGCGCGGCGCTCCTCTTCCGTGACAAGCGGCACCTCGACTTCGGCCCCGTGCCCGAGGTGCTGCCCTTCTCGGTGCAGATCGCCGACTGCCTGGGGAACATCACCGTCTTCACCGCCGGCCCCCTCGACGAGCTGGCGGTGTTCCAGCGGCGGATCCGGGTCGAGAGCGGCTTCCCCCAGTTCGAGTTCCTCCTCTACGAGTCGGAGGACGGGACCCAGCGCGGCGCCTGGGGCTGTATCGACTTCAACCAGCCCTTCGAGTTCACCGAAGAGGATCAGACGATCTCGGTCGACCCGCGCTACGGCTTCCGCGACGGGGTCCCGACCCTGCGCGAGCTCCGCGGCGACGAGGGCGTGGGCCTCGAGCTCTGCTTCGACCGCGCCGACAAGACCCGCCGCCGCGGGCTGATCTCGTTCCGCCGCTACGCGCCGCGCAACGAGCGAGCGCGCCAACTACTGCACTTCCTCGAGCACGGGCTGAAGGGCTCGTTCCACCGCAAGGTGTATCTGCTCGAGCGAGAGTTTCCGAAGCCGCCCAAGCGCTTCGACTTTGTCTATCAGCGCTACTACCTCTCGCGCAGCCAGGAGCTCCTGGTCGTGCGCGAGTGGTGGGCGCCGACCGAAGGCGGCAAGCTGCTGCGCAACAAGACGCTGCACACTTGCCAAGGAACGACCGAGGCCAACACGATCCTCGGTCTCGAGTGGGGAACCTACTAATGAGCACGACCCACCAGGGTCCGGCTCGTTAGGCGAGGGGGGAGACGGATGGCGACCACCGGAACCCTGCACGACGAGCTGGTCGACGAGCTGCGATTGCTCGTCGACGGGCTCAAGGACGACACCGAGCGCGGCTCGGGAGCGCGGGAGTACCTGAACGGGCTCTTGCGTGACGTCTACGTGCTGGAGGAGACGGCCAAGAGCGCGGGAGACAGCGAGGACGGCGGCTGGATCGCCCCCTTCGTGGAGACCGCCGTGGTCAAGCTCGGGATCGGCCCGACGATCCTCCCGCAGCACAGCGACGCCTTCAAAGCCACCTGCGGCAGGGTCTCGGACCTGCTCGCGCGCAGCGAGCTGCTGGCTCAGCTGCGGAGCGAGGTCCCAGCCCTGCTCGGCAAGCTGCGCCCGCGGGCCCGCGGACGCCTCGAGAAGGCCGGCGTAGTGGCCGCCCTCGAGAGCAAGCGCTTGCTCCAGCGTCAGGGCGGGCCGACGCCCGAGGCCGCCCTCGCGGCGCGCCTGGCGGAGGGCCTGGCGCTGCATCTCGCGCTCGACCTCGCGGAGGGCAAGCAGGACGACCTGCACGAGGACCTGCGCGGACGGATCAACCGGCTCCAGGGCTGGCTGAGCGAGCGCGGCGCCACGGCCAACGAGCCGGACAAGGGCGCGGACGCGCGCGAGGGGACCCTCGCCGTGCAGGGCTCGCTGCGCGCGCCCGGCGCGCGCGCGGGGCAGGTCGCCGAGGTGATCGTCGGCGGCTTCACCCTCGACGGCGCCACCCTCAGCCACCCGGTCGTGGTGGCCTCGGCGGGCGCCGAGGCCAAGGTCCTCTCGGCCGCGCGCGAGCTGCTCGGCGGCGTGGCCGAGGCCGATGCCCGCCGGATCCTGCCCTTCCTCGAGGCGGTGGGCGCTGCGCTCAACGCCCGCATGGAGGACCCCGAGGCCAGCGACGCCGACCGGGCCGCCGCTGCCCTCGACGTGGTCGGAGCGGTCCTGCCGGTCCTCGACGAGCCGAGCTCCCAGCAGGCGATGCTCGAGGCCCTGCGCGAGGACTTCTCCGGCAAGGAGACCGAGATCTTGCTGCCGGTCCCCGGCAGCCCAATGGCAGAGGGCGTGGGCTGGGAGGCCCGCGACGTGTTCAGCCGCGACGTCGAGGTCGGCACGATCGTCAAGCTGCTCCGACCCGGGATCAAGCTGGCGGGCGAGGTCGTCCGTCCGGCCCTGGTCCAGGTCAGCCAGGGCCCGCCCCCGCCCTCCGTGCTGGACGAGGTGCTCGAGCTCCTGCCCGAAGACGAGGAGCGCGCCAAGCACCTGGCCGACCGCCTCGAGCGCGCCCGCTGCCAGGCCGCCGGCGACGCTGGCGCCCAGCAGGCCCGCGAGCTCGCGGACCTCGCGCTCTTCATTCGCGACGACTTCCTGGCCGATCCGGCCCGGCGCGCGCTCCGGATGGTGCTCGACGAGCCGCCCCAGGCCCTGGCCGGCGCCGAGGGCTGGGAGGACGTGCGCGAGTTCCTCGACGAGAACCTCGAGACCTTCTGGGAGGACGGCGAGAACGGCGAGATCGCGGTGCACCGCCTGACCCGCCCCTACCTGCAGGGCCTGCGGACCCATGACCTCGCGGGCGCTCGCCTGCGGGCGCTGGGCGAGTCCATGAACGCCATGCTCAGCCTCTACGACGAGGTGCTGGGCGAGACGGCCCGCAGCTGGCTCTTCGCGCAGCTCGAGCGCCTCTCGGCCGAGGGCGGGATCCAGACCGGCGGCCACGCCCGACGCCTGATGCGCACGGCGGCCCGCTCGGTCGGTCGCTTCTACAAGGACGGCGAGCTGACGCCCGCCATGGAGCTGACCCAGGCCCTCAGCACCGCGGGGGTCAAGATCTTCCCCGAGGACGAGAGCAAGCTGCGCCGCTGCCCGGCGCCCGGCGCGATCTTCCACAAGCTGGACGGGCGCTACGACCCCAAGGCGCCGCGCTTCGCGGTCCTGGGCGGCTTCGAGCCGGCGGCGACGACCAAGCCCAGCGAGGAAGAGCCCGGCGTGACCGAGACCGGCGCGGTGACCGTGTCGCTCGGCCCCGAGCCGCGCCTGATCGAGATCCTCAACTCGGACGAGCTGAAGGGCTCGCGGATCGGCGGCGCCGCGGCCCGCCTGATCGAGGAGACGACCCGGCTCGACCAGGCCCGCCTGAAGGGCGAGCTCAAGGGCGACGCCGCCGCCGAGCAGGCCTTCGCGCGCGGCCTGGCTGAGGCGATCAACGAGGTCCTGGCCGAGAGCGGCTGGCGGCGCGGCGACGAGAGCCGCGCCTCGCTCTCGCCGCTCTTCGACTGCCTGCGCGAGGAGTATCACCTCGAGCTCCTGCCGGGCTTCGTGACCTACCGCCGCCTGCGCGAGCTGCAGGAGTCCTTCGCCGATCAGGTCAAGGTCGACGTGGTCCGCGAGGGCCCCAAGCAGATCACGCTCAACAGCCTGGGCGCGGTCTATCGCGACGACCTGCTCGCGCCCCTCGACATGACCTGGGGCGTCGGCCCACCGCCGCCCTACGTGGCCGTCCTGCGCCAGGAGGTCGACTGGATCGACCAGGTGCTCAAGGGCGAGTCGCCCCGGATCTCGCTCTCGCCGGCCTCGATCGAGGCGATCAAGGACTTCGAGTCGCCCGACGCCGGCAGCGTCGAGGGGATCGTGCGCGCCCTGGGCGTGATCGTGACCTGGCTCGCCAACGAGGTGCCCGACGAGCTGCCCGCCTTCTCCAAGGCGGTCAAGAACGCGCCGGGCCTCGAGTTCGACTTCTTCCCCCTCCCGGGCGCGACCTACAGCAACGAGCGCCTGCTCGGGGCCGTCGAGGCCAGCCGCTCGGCCGGCGCGATCGAGGGCGTGCGCGACCCAGCCCGCGAGGACGGCCAGGCGGTCGCGGTCACCAAGATCGCGATCTACAAGGAGGGCCGCCTGATCGGCGACGAGCCGCGGGCGCGCTTCGCCCTCAAGAGCCTGCCCAAGGCCTGCGAGGAGCTGGGCAAGGCCCTCGACCCGGTGCTCAAGAGCGCCCAGGTGGTGGGCACGGTCAAGGCCCAGCTCAAGGGTCACCTGACCCGGCTCTCGCTCCTCCCCCCGGGGGGCGACGGCGAGCGCGCGGCCCAGCTGGCTGCCTTCCGCACGCTCTACGACGGGCGCCTGATCGATCCCAGCTACGACCCCAGCCCCGAGAGCAAGCTCCACGAGGCGGGGGCCTACCTCGCGGGCAAGCTGGCGGACGCCGGGCTGCTCAAGGTCGAGCGCTTCGAGGGCAAGAAGACCCTGGCCGACGCGCTGGCCGGCTACGACGCCGAAGAGCACGTCGAGGTCGAGAAGGTGTTCGCGGTCGCTGGCAGCGCCGAGCTGGCCGAGGTCCGACGCCCGCTGGCCCTGCTCGAGGGCACGGTGCTGCAGAAGGGCCAGCTGATGCAGGGCGTGCCCAGCAGCGACAGCGAGCTGCTCGAGTTCGACCGCGTGCTCGTCGACAGCCTCGACCGCGTGCGCAACTGGGTCGACGGCGCGGGCGCGCTGATCGACGACGAGCTCGACGAGAGCGGCAAGCAGATCCTGCCCCGCACGATCAAGCGGATCAGCGACGTGCGCCGCAAGATGTTCGAGAAGGCCGAGCAGAACAAGCCCGTCCTGCCGCCGGACACGGCGCGCCGCGACCTGATCCGCTTCGTGATCGACCAGGTCCACCGCGCCGAGGACAGCCTGGCCGTCCTCGAGGACAAGAGCTTCCGCAACGCCTTCGGCGACGCGGTCTTCAAGGAGATCGTGTTCCGCAGCGCCGGTCCTTACCTGTCCAACAAGTACGGGATCTCGATCGACACCGCCGTGGTCGCCGGCGCCGACATTCAGGCGCTGGTCGGCAAGTTCAAGAAGGAGGACAAGGGTCCCAAGCCCAAGGTCGAGAACAACAAGGTGTTCTCGGTCGTCGTGCCCTGCTACCAGCAGAGCGGCGTGACGATCCGCGAGGCCTTGGTGCGGGTGGGCGTCTACTAAGGTGAGCACGCCGGCCCAACTGGCGACGGAGCTGAACTGGCAAGGCGCCCCCTCCGCGGGTGACGCCGAGCTGCTGGGGATGCTCCTCGACGACGAGCTGGAGCGGCTCGAGCCCCCGGTTCGGGAGCGCTTCCTCAACAAGCTCCGCGAGTCCGCCCCGGGCGCGATCGGCGAAGCCGTGATCGTGTGCCAGGGCTGCGGCCACGCCTGCCTGACGCGCTACCTCAGCGGCAGCGGGAGCTGCCGCTGCTGCGGGCAGCGCATGCTCTCGGGCGACGGCCCCAAGGAGGACTCGGGCTTTGGCTTCGTGCTCGACGAGTACGGGGTCGGGGCGGGCCCCTCGGCCGAGGTCCTCGACACCCCCGCGGCCGCGCCGCCCCAGGACGCCTTCGCCCCCGCGCCGGCGCGCGGACTGAGCGGCTCCTTCCCGCTGGACGCCGACAACGTCGACTGGGACGACCTCCAGGACGAGATCGTCGCCCGCCGGCAGGCCGAGGCCCGCGCCGAGGCCGAGCGCAAGGCGGCCGCCGCTCGCGCCGAGGCCGAGCGCAAGGCCCGCGAGGAGGCCGAGCGCGCCGCCCGCGAGGAGGCCGAGCGCCAGGCCCGCGAAGAGGCCGAGCGCAAGGCCCGCGAAGAGGCCGAGCGCCAGGCCCGCGAGGAGGCCGAGCGCCAGGCCCGCGAGGAGGCCGAGCGCGCCGCCCGCGAGGAGGCCGAGCGCGCCGCCCGCGAGGAGGAGGAGCGCCAGGCCCGCGAGAAGGCCGAGAAGAAGCGCCCCGCCCTGGGCTGCATCGCCGGCGCTCGCGCTGGCGAGACGATCCGCCTCCCCGACGAGGGCGAGTCGGGCGAGCCGGGCTTCTTCGTGCGAGACCCGCTCGCCAAGCCGCTGGCCTTCCTGGAGGCGGGCCCTGGCACCACGGTCGACGGCAAGCCCGTCTCCGGCACGGTCCAGCTCGAGCTCGGCGCGGTGATCGTGCACGGCACGGAGGCCTTCGTCATCGACGAGACGGCGGAGCTCGGCGCCCAGACGGCCGAGGCGATGCACCTCGACCGCAACGACGGCAAGCCGGGCGGGCCCTGGCCCTTCTGGAACCAGGAGGTCCAGCTCGGCGCGCTCAGCAGCTGCGCGGTCAACGTCGTCGACGACGGGGTGGCCGACGTCCACGCCCGCATGGCAGCCCGCTTTGGCGTGGTCGTGATCGAGGACCAGAGCGGCCAGGCCGCCGACGACGGCCTCTACGTCGGCGGCCAGCGCCGCCCCTGGGCGCTCCTCAGCGACGGCGTGGCCTTCAAGCTCGGCCCCAAGGGCCCCGAGCTGATCGCCAAGAAGGGACAGGCGCGCCAGAAGGCCGGCAAGAAGATCAAGGCCATGAAGCCGGCGCGGCACAACCGCACCGTGATCGAGGTCTACGACGCCGGCGACCAGCTGATCCGCAAGATCTTCATCTTCGTGCGCCGAGAGGTGCGCTTCGGCGCCCGCACGACCTCGCCCGAGGACGAGACGCGCATGATCAACGAGTGGGCGCTCCTCCCCGGGCCGGACGAGCTGGCCGAGGAGATCGGCGACAAGCAGGGCGCGCTGGCCCTGACCCGCGAAGGCGTCGACATTCGCTGCGACGGCGGCGCGCCGATGTACCTCAACGGAGAGGTGATCCTGCCGGCCAAGCCGCAGCCCCTGCGGCGCAGCTTCGAGCTCCAGGTCGACGTCGGGATCGACTTCGAGGGGCGGGTCTACCGCTCTCCCTCGGCCGTCGAGCGCGACCTCGGTCCGCCGCGCCTCGGCATGAAGGGCGGTCACCCGGTGGAGTGCGTCCGGCTGGACCGCCAGACGACCAACCACTCCTACGTGTTCCTGGTCCGCACCCTGCGGATCGGCTCGGACGACCTCGCTCCCCTGCACGTGCCGGTGCCTGGCGTGGCCAAGAGCCACTGCCAGATCCTGTTCAGCCAGGGCAAGTTCCTGATCGTGACGCCGCAGGAGCCCGTGATGCTCGGCGACGTCGAGATGGACCCCGGGATCGCGTTCCCGCTCGAGATCAACACCGACATCATGATCGGCGAGGCGCGCCTGCGCTTCCGCGTGGTCGAGGGCGACGCCGACTTCCAGCCCGACTAGGCTCCTGGAAGCTGTCGCAGTCAGCGACAGCCCTCCAACTCGACTATGAACGGGCAAAACTGGATAACTCGAAGGAAGCAACTCCGCCGAGCGGCCACCGCGCTTTCTAGTTTTCCAGTCTTCTCAGTTCAATCTCCGGAACGCAAAGGAGCTGTCGCAGTCAGCGACAGCTCCTTCGTCGTTTGGGAGTTCCCGACTGCTAGCGGCGAACCTTGAGCACGAACTGGGTCCCCGAGGCGTTGCCCGCCATCCAGTGGCAGGCCTTGAGGTTCTCCTCGCCTTCGGCGTCGGTCGTGACCTGGACCATCGCGCGCCGGCCCTCCTTGTCGACGAGCGGGGGGATGTTGGCCTGCTTGGTCAGCTCGTTCATGAGGTTGGCCTCGGCCGGTCCGATCATGACGTCGTCCTCGTGGATCTTCTGCGAGCGGATCGAGAGGGCGTAGATCCAGAAGCTGCCGAGGGTCGTGACCGAGCGGACTCGCCCCTGGTTGGTCAGCTTGTGGGTCTGCTTGTAGAGGTTCAGCAGGGTCGTCGCGTCCTTGAAGGTCGTCTGCTCGGCGACCCGCGCGACCGTGTTGGCGACCTGGACGCCGAACACCTCGTTGATCTTGGTGCGGGCCTCGGGGCTGTTCAGGCGCAGGTCGTGGCTGTAGGCGGTCAAGCGCAGCTTGGAGTCGGCGAAGCTCTGCAGCAGCTCCTCGACCTTCTCCCGCGTGCCCGCCGGAAAACGCAGGGTCCGCAGGGGGCCGGCCCGGAAGATCGCGCTCTTGAGCTCCGGGTCGTAGAGCCGGGGAACGAGCCAGCCGCCCGCCGCAAAGTAGGGCTTGCTGAGCTCCATCTCCTGCTCGCTCACCTGGTCGAGGTCCTGCGCGAGCAGGCCGCCGTTCTTGAGCGGGAGGATGATCGGCGCGTTGAGAGGACCCTGAACCTCCATCCCCTCACCCACGGCCTTGATCAGCTCGCGGTGGAAGCGGACGAGGTCGGCCCGCGTCGCGGGATCGACCAGGTCGTCGAACTCGGCCAGGATCGCGAGGTGCGGCAGCTCGTGGCGAGGGCCGCTCTTGGTCACGGTCGTTCCCTGCCAGAGCAGGAAGAGGACGCCTAGCCCCAGGATCCCGCCCAGCAGATAGCCCGCGAAGCCGGCGGAGCTCTCGACCGCCGCCGCGGCCTGCTCCTCACGGGCCCGCACCGCGGCCTTCTTCTCCTTCTTGGTCAGCTTTGGTTCTTGGTTGCTCATGCCTCGCCTCGCGGCTCAGTCGCCGCTGGTCTTCTTCTGGTCGTCGTCGTCGTCGCCCCAGGAGCCGTCGTCATCGTCGTCGCCCCAGGAGCCGTCGTCGTCGTCCTTCTTCTTCTTCTTCTTCTGATCGTCGTCGTCGTCGTCACCCCAGGACCCGCCGTCGTCGTCGTCGTCGCCCCAGGACCCGCCGTCGTCGTCGTCGTCGTCGTCGCCCCACCCCCCGTCGTCGTCGCCAGCGGCGGGAGTCTCGGTCGGTTGGGGGTCCTTGGTCGGAGTCGGCGCGTCCGCCCTCGCCGTGATCGTGAGGGTGACCACAGCCTGCGCCACGTGGCGGCGCT
>CALDQK010000158.1 GCA_937911525.1 uncultured bacterium | reverse complement strand
CTCCGTTCCTGCTTTCCTTCTAAATCGCCACGCCAAGCCGCCTCCGACTCTCCTTCCTGCCCGCGGCACGGGGGACTTCCTACTCCCGTTCAGCGAAGTAGGTCGCCAGCTCCTCGGCAGGGATCAAGCGCCCGCGGCACCAGTCGACCAGCACCAGGCGGTGGACCGAGAGGACCTCGCCCAGGGCCTGCGCGTCGGCGAAGAGGTGGCGCCCGCTGCCCCAGCCGCGCAGCGCCAGGCAGGTCGTGCGGCCGCTGCGCGCCACGCCGTAGAGGTCGATCCCGGCGCGCAGGCGGAAGGCGAAGCCGCCCCGCAGGGGCACGGCGAGGCCGTTGAGGGTCAGCGCCGGGTAGGCCTCCGGCTCGCGGAAGCGCTGCTCGATCCAGCTGACGTCGATCGCGTGCAGCGGAGCGGGGTAGTAGGTCCGCCGCAGGACCAGCTCGGGGTAGCCGCCCGCCTCGCCGCGGGAGAGGACCCGCCGCACGGCCAGGAGGTCCTCGGCGATCGCCTCGGCGTGATCGCGGGAGAGGAACTCCACCTGGCGCCAGGCGTCGCGCTCGACCCGCAGGGCCTCGTCTGGGAGCGGGCCCTCGCCGAGGGGAGGCAGGGAGTCGGCCAGGGTCGGCCGGCGGTGGAGCAGGTCGCCCTGGGGCAGGTCCACCACCCGGCGCACCGTGAGCCGGAGCTCGCCGCGGGTGCGCACGTCCTGGCTCAGCTCGGGCTCGGCGCGGACCACCACGAAGGCCTCCTCGCCGAGCTGAAGCCGAGGCTTGAGCTCGAGGGGGTTGGGCACCCGCTCTACCGGCAGACGAGCGCGCCCGAGGGTGCGCCCCGACTCTGCGTCCACGTACTCCACTCGCACGCTGGGCTTCATGACGGCCTCCAGGACCCACCTCTAAGACGACGTCCGGGGTCCGGCGTCACGATGGATCGCAAGCGGCTGGCGGCGCAGGAGTTGAGGGGAGGGCGCTTCAGCCCAGGGGGGGCGGGGCCGATAAGGAGGGGCATGAACGAGCACCCCCGCGACGACGCCGACTACCGCCCGATCCTCAGCTGGGACGAGATCCGTCCCCCGGCCCGCGCCCGCCAGGAGCCCCTCCTGCGCGCGGCCTAGGGCGCCGGTCGAGAAACGACCTAGGGGTTCGCACGCGGAGCCCTCCCATTGCTATCGTGTCGGCAGGGGAGGGTTCCTTACGTGGGCTCCTACCGTGTCTTGGCTGTCGATGACTCGTTGCTGATGCGCCGCAAGGTCCAAAAGACCTTGCGCGACACCGAGTTCGAGGTGATCGCCACGGCGGCCAACGGCCAGGAGGCCGTCGAGCGCTTCGAGGAGCACCGCCCCGACCTGGTCCTGCTCGACGTGGTCATGCCCCGCCTCGACGGCCCGGGCGCGCTCAAGCAGATCATGGAGCTCGACCCGCAGGCGCGCGTGATCATGATCAGCTCGCTGGGCACCGAGGAGACCGTCTCGGAGTGCCTGGAGCGCGGCGCGCTGCGCTTCCTCCAGAAGCCCTTCACCGACGACCTGCTGCTCAACACGCTCCGCTCGGTGCTGCCCGCGTGAGCACCGAGGCTCCCGAGACCCAGCCGCCCAGCGGCGACAGCGTGGTGGCGGTCCAGTTCCTGGGCCAGTTCCTGCTCAGCCAAGGCCTGATCGATCAGGCCCAGCTCGAGGAGGCCCTCGACTACCAGGAGCAGAACAACCTCCCCCTCGGCGCGCTGGCGCTGAGCAAGGGGATCCTGAGCGAGAAGCAGCTCCTGCTCGTCCACGCGGCCCAGCTGACCTCGGAGGACCGCTTCGGCGAGATCGCGGTCCGGCGCGGCTTCCTCTCCCGCCACCAGCTCGACGAGCTGCTGCGCGAGCAGAAGGAGGCGCGGATCCTGATCGGCGACGCGCTCGTCCGTCAGGGAGCCCTGAGCGCCGACCAGCTCGCCGTGGCGGCCGAGCAATACAAGTTCGTCCAGGAGCGGGCGCAGGCGCAGGTCCAGCAAGACCTGCGCAACCTCGACGACTTCCAGCTGATCAGCCCCGCGCTGCAGCTGAGCACGCGCCTCCTGCTGCGCATGTGCGGCGTCGTGGCCAAGACCGCCGCCGTGAGCGAGGACACTCGCCTCGCCCCCCGCGACTACGTGATCTGGCAGCAGGTCGAGGGCGACCGCCCCTTCACCTACGCCTTCCACCTCGACGGGGTCGACCTGCTCGACCTGTGCGAGGCGCTGCTCTACACCCTCGGCGACTCGGCGGAGCTCCCCGACGAGGTGGACGAGGTCGTCCTCGACGTGGGCAAGGAGTACGTGAACATCCTGGTCGGCCACCTCTGCACCTGGCTCGACCGCGAGGGCTACGACTGCAAGCCGCTGCCCCCTGACGCGGGCGAGAGCGAGGCTCAGCTCCCGGTGGCCTTCGCGGGGCCCTCGCGGCGGATCAACATTCGCCTGGTCCTGCCGCGCACGGAGATGGCGCTGAGCATCGTCGTCCCGCGCCAGCAGGCCGAGTAGGCGCCTACTCCTCTGGGGGCGCCTTGAGCGCCGGGGCCTCGCGCTTGCGATAGAGCAAGGCCGAGGGGCAGTCCACGCCGAGGTTCTCCATGCTCTCGTAGCGCTCGAGGTGGCCGAGGAGCTCCTCGGCGCCGAGCTGCTGGAAGCCGTGGGGGCCCATCAGGCGGGGGATCTTCTTGAGCGGCGACCAGAGGTAGTCGCGCCGGAGGCTCTCGAAGCTGAGGCGCGTGTAGCCCGGACCCGAGCGCATCATGGGGTCGCGGAACATGGCGACCCACTCGCCGTCCTCGAGGCGCTCGAGGGCGAAGCCGAGGTGAGCGTGAGCCGAGCGCTGGATCACGAGGCGCCCGTGGCCGGTCCAGAGGGTCTCGCACACGTCGATCAGGGAGTTGGTCAGCCGGACCGTGTAGTCCTCGCTGAAGGTCTCGCCGCTGTCGTCGAGCTCGAGCAGGCAGCCGCCCTCGAGGTACTTGAACATGTCGTCCACCGAGCGGTACTCGCCCGGCTTCCCCATGGCGCTGGTCCGCGCCACGATGTCCCGGGTCAAGAGCGGGACGCGCGCATCGGGGTTGGCCAGCAGGAAGGGCTCGCCGAGGGTGATCATCCCGTTGGCGACCGAGGTCGACATGCAGGTCGTCCCCTCCTGGCGGACGAAGTAGGGCTCGCCGGGGTCGTAGGCCGGCGGCCCGAGGTTGGCCAGCGCCGCGCGGGCCGCGTCGACCTCCGCCTCCATGAGCAGGAGCTCGACCACGTAGACCGACTCGGCGGTGATCGGCTCGGCCTCTTCGAGGATCACGCGCCGATACCGCTCGAACCACTGCCGCTGCACGTCGAAATGAGCGCTGGGGTCCATGCCTCGGATCCTACCTGCGGGCTCCGGTCGCTGCACCCCGAACGCGTGGATCGGGTAGCTTGATGACGTGATGACCTTCGAGGAGCTCTGCCGCGGCGCCCGCGCCTTGTCGCGCGACGACTACCTCGCGACCTATCCCTCCCCCGCGCTCCTGATCTACGAAGAGGACGAGCTGGCGGGGAACAACGAGGACACGATCCGCTTCAAGGCCGGCAAGAAGGCCCACGAGTCCGACTGGCTGAGCAAGACCTACGAGGAGATGACGATCCCCAAGGAGGGCGAGACCGGCCCCAGCCTGGTGGCGTGGGTGCGCAAGCGGCGCGGGAGCAACAACCCCTTCGAGAACGTGGTCAGCATTGGCCGCATGAAGCACAACGACATCGTGATCAACTCCTCGGTGATCTCGAAGGTCCACGCGGTCGTGCTGCTCGACCCGCCGGCGGCGGACGGCTCGCGCAAGTACCACCTCCGCGATCAGAACTCGACCAACGGGACCCTCCTCGACGGCGACCCGATCCCCGGCGGCAGCCAGCGGACCCTCGCAGACGGGACCTCGATCTGGCTCGGCAGCCTGCGGGTCCAGTTCGTCCTGCCCGAGACCCTGTTCCGAGCGCTGCGCAATCCCACGCTCCTGGGCTAGCTCATGAGTCGGGTGCTCCTGGGGATCGACTACGGCACGGTCCGGGTCGGCCTGGCCCTGGCCGTCGACGGGCTGATCGTGCCCCTGACCGCCATGCCCCACCCCGGCAGCGAGGAGGCCCTCGCCGGGCAGCTCGCGGCCGTGATCGCCGAGCGCAGCGCAGAGGCCGCCGTGATCGGGCTCCCGCTCCACATGGACGGCAGCCAGAGCCCCATGGCCGACAAGGCCAGCGCCCTGGCGAAGCTGCTCGAGGAGCAGACCGCGGCCGAGGTCCACCTCGTCGACGAGCGCCTGACCAGCCACGGGGCCGAGGCCTCCCTGCGCGAGGCGGGCCTGCGCTGGTTCGAGGTCGACAAGGGCCATATCGACTGCGTCTCGGCCATGGCGATCCTGCGCGACTTCATTGGGGTCCAGGCTCCTGCCCGAGACCCCGACGAAGAGCTCCTCCCCGAGCCGCCCCCTCCGCCGCCCTCGCGGGCCCAGCGCCGGCGCGACCTGCGCCGGAAACGGCGCAAGTAGCACGACTTAGCGCGAATCTCGCTGGACCACCCCCAACCCGGCGCCCTGCTCGGTGTAGCCGGACGAAGGAGGTGGTCATGGACGACTTGGATCGAATCGACGTCGCGAACCCGTGCACGGAGTCGTGGGAGGGCATGGTCGGCGACGACCGGGTCCGCTTCTGCGGCAAGTGCGAGCAGAACGTCTACCGCCTGACCGGCCTCCCCCGCGCCGAGGCCAACGCGCTGCTCGCGCGCTCCGCCGCCGGCGAAGAGATCTGCGTGCGCTTCGCTCGCCGCGCGGACGGCACGGTCGTCACCAACGACTGCCCGAGCGGGGTCCAGCGCGGCCGCAGCTCGCTGCCTCACCTGCTCAACACCGCCAAGGCGATCGCGGCCGGCCTGGTCGCCACCGTCGGCGCGGGCCTCAGCACGGGCTGCTTCGAGGAGGACCACCCGACGACCGGCGGCGTGGTCGCTCCCACGACTCAGCAGCAGCCAGAGCCGCAAGACCCCGAGCCTGCCCAGCCCCTCCCCGTCGAGGAGCGAATGGGCGCCATGGTCTGCGAGCCGCCGCCCGTGACCGAGGCCCCGGCGCCCGGGGAAGCGGCGCCCGAGGAAGCGGAGGCCGAGGAAGCGGAGGCCGAGGCGGAGGCCGTCGTGAAGCCGCAGCCCGTCGAGCGGATCATGGGGCGCATGCGCGCTCCGCTCCCGCGCGATAAGAAGGAGCAGGGCCTGAAGCGCCTGCCGATCGCCGAGGAAGGCGCCACCCAGGAGGAGACCCAGTGAGCGGAGACGAGCTCGACCGGATCAGCGTCGCCAGCCCCTGCACCGAGTCCTGGGAGGACATGCGCGGCGACGACCGCGTGCGCTTCTGCGGCAAGTGCGAGCAGGACGTTTATCGCCTGACCGACCTCCCCCGCGTCGAGGCCTACGCGCTGCTCGAGCGCGCCCGCGGCGGGGAGGAGATCTGCGTCCGCTACGCGCGCCGCGCCGACGGCACGATCGTGACCAACGACTGCCCCAGCACGATCCAGCGCGGCCGCGGCGGCGCGCCCCTCTTGAACGTGGTCAAGACGGTGGCCGCGGGCCTGGCCGCCACACTCGGAGCCGGCCTCTCGACCGGCTGCTTCGAGGACGAGCCTCAGCCCGTCACCCCAGCGCCGACCAAGACCTCTCAGCAGCAGCCGACCCAGCAGGCGCCGGTGGACGCGCCGCAGCAGAAGCCCGTCGAGCCAGTCGACCACCGGATCGAAATGGGCGAGGTCGCGCTGCCGGCGCCCGACACAGAGCGCCAGGCGCAGGAGCAGGACAAGGACCCGCAAGGGATCCCCCAGCGGCCTCGCATGGACGAGGAGATCCAAGGCGGCATGTGCCCGCCCGAGGACCTGCGCGTCGAAGCCAAGCCCCAGCCCGAGCGCGAGCCCAAGCTCCTGCCGATCGCCAAGGAGCAGCCCGAGTGAGCTGGCTCGACACGATCGAGGTCGCGAGCCCCTGCCAGCAGCGCTGGGAGGACATGAGCGGCGACGAGCGGGCGCGCTTCTGCGGCAAGTGCGAGCAGACGGTCTACCGCCTCGACGACCTCAGCCGCGCGGAGGCCGAGGCCCTCGCGCGTCGCTCGCTCGGCGGCGAGGAGATCTGCGTGCGCTTCCGCCGCCGCGCCGACGGCACCGTCGTGACCCGCGACTGCCCCGCGCGCCTGAAGTCGCAGCGGAGCGGCTGGCGCCGGCTGGAGGCCCTCGCCATGGCGGGGCTGGGGGTGCTCTCGCTGGGCCTGCTCAGCGGCTGCACCGAGAAGGAGCCCGAGCCCGACGTGATCATGGGCGCCATGGAGTGCGTCGAGCCGCCGCCCGAGGACGTGGCGCCGATCGACACCAAGGTCGTGAGCGTCGGCAGGCGCCTGCCGAGCGCGGGCTAGCGGCGCTTGGGCAGGTCCAGCCCGACCCGGCCGGCCTCGCGCTCGAGGTAGGTCTGGACGGTGGCCTGGATCTGGTCGGCCAGCTTGACCGCGCGCAGCCCGTGCGCGCCGGTCACCTCGGGCGGGTGGTGGCCGCGCACGGCCTCCATGAAGGAGCGCAGCTCGTCGCGCAGGGCGTCGGTCGAGGTGATCGAGTGCTCCTCGACGTCGAGCAGCTCGCCGAACACGAAGGAGTAGGGGTCCTCCAGCGCCTTGGGGTCGATCGCGTGGGGGTCGATCTCGCCCTTCTCGTAGGCCTGGCTCTTCTTGAAGATCGAGATCGAGTTGTTCTGGTAGTCGATCGAGAGGTAGGCGTTGCGCTGGAACATGCGGATCTTGCGCATGCGCTTCATGGAGACGCGGCTGGCGCGAATGTCGGCGATCGCGCCGTCGGCGAAGCGGAGGCGCGCGTCGCACATGTCCTCGCTGGGCGAGAGGACGGGGATCCCGATCGCCTCGACGCTCTCGACCTCGTCGCTGAGGAACTCGAGCACGATGTCGAGGTCGTGGATCATGAGGTCGAGCACGACCCCAATGTCCATGGAGCGGAAGGCGTAGGGGCTGAGGCGGTCCGCGATCACGTAGCGCGGGTCGCTCACGACCTCCTTGGCCGCCTTGAAGGCCGGGTTGAAGCGCTCGATGTGCCCGATCTGCAGCACGACGCCGGCCTCGTTGGCTGCGTCGAGCATGTTCTGCGCGGCCTGCGTGCTGGGCGCCATGGGCTTCTCGACCAGGACGTGGACCCCGTTGCTCACGAAGAGCTTGGTCAGCTCCTCGTGGGTCGAGGTCGGGGTCGCGATCGAGACGGCGTCGACCTTGCCGAGCAGCTCCTTGGCGTCGGCGAAGGCGCGCGCGCCGGTCTTCAGGGCGGCGTCGGCCCGCCGAGCCGGGTCGCGATCGACGACGCCCACCAGCTCACAGCCCGCGCTGTGCGCCAGCCCGTGGTAGTGCTTGACGTGTCCCTGCCCCATGGGGCCGACCCCGACGACTCCGACGCGCAGCTTGGCCACGGGCTCCTCCTCAGCGGGGCATAGCCTACACGCCCCATAGGTCATGACGACTCCGCACCGCGCGCCCGAGAGCGCCTGGCGAAGCCTCCGTGCCCGTGCCCGTGCCCGAAGTCTGGAACGCGAGGGAGCTGTCGCTGACTGCGACAGCTCCCTCTTCAATCGATCATGAACGGGGAAAACTGGAAAACTCGAAGAAGGCAGCTCCGCTGAGCCGTCACCGCGCTTTCCAGTTTTCCAGTTTTCCCCGTTCAATCTCCGGAACGCGAAGGAGCTGTCGCTGACAGCGACAGCTCCCTCCCCTATTCCTTGGATCGAACCGCCAAGGACGCCAAGGACGCCAAGACTCGCCGGCATTCCTTGGCG
>CALDQK010000157.1 GCA_937911525.1 uncultured bacterium | reverse complement strand
CCGGCGGGGGTGGGGCTGGTCGCGGCCGAGCTGCGCTCGACGCGCGCGCCGGCCAGCGAGGGGGTCGCGCCGGCGCTCGCGATCGCAGCAGGCTGGCTGGCGCTGGCGGGCTACGCCTACGCCGAGCCGAGCGTCTACCCCTTCGCGAGCGGGTTCGCGCTGGTGGGGGTCCTGCTGGCGGGCGCCGCCTGGCGGGGGAAGCGGCGGGCGACCTTCGGGGCGCTGGTCCTGCTCCTGGGCGTCGGCGCCTGCGAGCTGGCCTGCCAGGCCAGCGGGTTGCTGATCCGCGGGCAGGCCGAGGCTCGGCGGCGCTACTACCAGGAGCTGCACCAGCTGGATCCAACTCTCGGCTACCGGCCGCGCCCCGGGCTGCGCGAGCTGAAGCTGAGCTATCACCTCGACCCCGACCTGCGCGGGGTCTACAGCACCGACGAGCGCGGCTTCCGCAACGTGGGGCGCGACTACGCCGCCGCGCAGGACTGGTTCGTGGGGGACTCCTTCACCTGGGGCGCCTGGGTGACGCGCGACGAGTGCTTCGTGGGCCAGCTCGAGCAGCGCTGGGGACGGCCCGCGGTCGCCCTCGCGGCGGGCGGCTACGGCGTGCTCCAGTACGAGGCGCTGGTCGAGCAGGCCCTGCGCGAGCGGCCGGCGCGGATCTGGCTGTGCGTGTTCGCCAACGACCTGGCCGGGCAGATCCCCCTGGCTCAGAGCGGGGCCCACTACGAGGAGTTCGCCACTCGCTTCACCCGGGCGGCTTCGCTCTTCCGCGCCCTCGACCTCGGTCTGCGCGCGTTGGTGCTCCGCGCGCGCGGGTGGGGACCGAAGGAGGCCCAGGCCGGCGTCACCCTCTGGCCGGCGGCGGGCGCCGCGCGCGACTACCTGGCCTCGAGGCATTACGAGGCCGTCGAAGCCACCTACGCGCGGATCCTGGCCCGCAGCCAGGAGGCCGGCGTCTCGCTGCGGGTCGTACTGATCCCCTCCAAGGAGCTCGTCTACCGAGCCGACTACGAGCGCCTCTTCCCGCGCCAGCGCGACTACCTGCGCAACGAAGCCCAGGGATACGAGCGCCTGGCAGGGATGGCCGCCGAGGCGGGGGTGCCGTGTCTCGACCTGACCCCTGCCCTGCGCCGGGCCGTCGAGGTGGGAGAGCGGCCCTACTTCGCCCTCGATCCCCACTGGAGCCCCTTGGGGCACCAACTCGCGGCGGAGGCGATCGCGGCCTGGCGCCCCTGATCGAGGCGACTACGTCGTTGACGCTCCCGTGGGCGCATTCGGCACGGAGCCTTTTCGCCAAAGGGGTTAGGCCGACGCTGGGCCCCCGCTCCGCGGCACCCGGCTTGCCCCTTCGTCTGAGGGAGAAGGAAGGGAGAGCACCATGGGACAGCTCGTGGTTCAGGCGCTGCGGAACACCGCCAGCTGCCCCTATTGCCGTGACACGCTCGAAGAGACGGGGCTCGTGCACTGCGGGCTGTGCACGACGCGCTATCACGCCTCCTGCGGGGACGAGCTGAAGACCTGCGCCTTGCTGGGCTGCCAGGGGAGCTTGACCCTCCCCGGCGAGGACCCCCTCCCGGTCGTGGACCTGCACACCTGGCTGGACGCGGGGCGCGATCTGCTCACGGCGCTCGGCTACCTCGGCTTGCTCCTGCTGCCGGCCCTGCTGATCGTCTGCGGGCCGTGGCTCCTGGGCTGGCTCCTGAGCGGGCTGGTGGAGGCGGTCCGGCTCACGGGCCGCTGCACGATCGGGCTGCTCGAGGCGGGCCCGTGGCAGGCCTCGCTCGTGGCGCTCGCGCCCCTGGCCCTGGCCATCGCCTTCGCGATCCAGGGCCGGTGCAGCGCCTGAGGCGGAGCTAGTTGCTGGCGCTGAGGACGGGGGGCGGGGCGAGCTCGTCGAGCTCTTCGCTCAGCTCGACCTGGATCCCCGGGCAGCGGGCCTTGAGGCGGTCGAGGCGGCGGCGCAGGGTGCGCGCGTCGCGCACCAGGAGGGCCTCCTCGTCGGGAGAGAGCAGGCCCTCCGCGCGGCGCGCCAGGCGCTCGCGGACCGAGGCGAGGAGGCTCATTAGGCCAGCGCCGGGCTGGAGTCGAGCTGCGTGCGCAGCCGCTTCAGCCGGTCCGACTTGGTGGACACCTGGCCGGCCACGTGGTCCCGGCTGCGGTAGACCAGGCAGCCCGAGCTGAACAGGGCCAGAATGTGGCGCATCAGCTGCTCCACCTCCGCCGCTCGCTCGAGGCTCGCCGAGTAGCTCGCCGATCCCCAGTCCCGCTTCGTCTTCTTGTTGCGCTCGCTCATGCCTGTCCTCGCTTAGCCGAAGAGCTGACGGGTCAGCTCCCCGAAGTCCTGCTCGTCCTCGTGGCTGTCGAGCCGCTCCTCGGCCCACAGCTCCAGGTGGTCGCCCGCTCCCACGAACACGACCCCCTTGTCCAGACCGGCCAGCGAGCACTGCTCCTTGGTGAGGGAAATCCTCGCCTGGCGATCTGGTTTGACGCGCTCGGCCGACATGCGCACCATGCGGAGGTATGCCCGCACGGTCTTGTTCCCCACCCCGGCCCCCCCGGCCCGGAGCCCCTCCAGCTCGCGGAGGCGCGCCTCGAAGCGCGCCCGCGGCCAGAGGGCCAGGCAGGGGTCCCCACCGAGCTCTCGCGAGAGGACGAACTCCTCCGTGTCGGCGAGCTGCTCGCGGAAGGCCTTGGGGATCGCCACTCGGCGCTTGGCGTCCAGCGTGTTGGCGTGGTTGCCGAGCAGGTCCAGCGAGGGCGCCGAATCGGGCCCCTCCGCTGCTTCCTGCTCGATGCGTTCCATTACCACGCTTCACCACTCCTCCCCCTTTTTACCCCCGTCTCCCCACGGGCGCAAGCCCTTGTACAGACGGGGATTTGGCCGCTGCCATCGGCAGCGAGGGCCATCGGGGGGCGAGATGGGGGGAGCGGTGGGTGAATGCGTGGGGAAGCTCCCCGCGCGTCGACCTTGAATGTCAAAGACTACGGCGGGGGGAATCTGGGGG
>CALDQK010000156.1 GCA_937911525.1 uncultured bacterium | reverse complement strand
ATCCTCTGGAGCGCGCCCGTCTCGCTCCGCGAGGGCTTCGCCGAGCTCGGCCCGGCCCTCTTCCACCGCGACTACCCCCTGCGCAGGTCGCGCGAGAGCGCCGTCATGGACGCGGTCCGCTGGGTCCGCGACAACACCCCCGCCGACGCGCGGATCCTGGCCCACCCCATGTCGCACTTCGGCTTCTACGCCCGGCGCCGGGTTATGGCCGACCTCGACCCGGCGCTGTTGCCCTTCTATCGGACCCGCGACCTCGCGGAGGCGCACCGGCTCTTGCGCGCGCACGGGGTCGACTACGTCGTAGCTCCGCCCTACTCCTACGCGACCTTCGACAACACCGCGCTGCCTGCGCTGGTCCTCGACCCGCGCTACTGCGAGCTGGTGTTCGCGGGCGAGGGCGAGTTCAGCTATCGGGTCTACCGGCTGCGCCGCTGATGGCGCTGGATGAAGCCCCGAGGTTTGAAGAAGATCTGCCCCCTCGCGCCCCTGCGGGGTCCAGCCGAACAGGTCGATCAAGTGTTCGAGAAATTTGTACCGAGGTGGACCGCCAAGCACGCCGTAGTCGGGCTCGCGTTCCTGCTCTCCGGCGGAGCTGCGCTTGCCTATCAGGTCGTCTGGCAGCGCGTGTTGTCCCAGGAGATCGGGGTCGACACCATCTCAACAGCCTTCGTCGTATCGATCTTCATGATCGGCCTTGGCTTCGGCGCGCTGGCAGGTGGTGCGCTGACGAAGCGGGTTGGCGCTAAGCTCTGGCTGGCCTATGCAATCCTGGAGCTGCTGATTGGCGTCTTCGGCTTCGCGTCGATCCCGATCTTGAGGTCCGTCAACGGTTGGTGGGCCACAATGGGCTCCCACTCGGTCTTCATGGACTTCGCGCTGAACTGCGCAGTCCTCGTCGGGCCGGTGTTCCTGATGGGCATGACCTCGCCGATCATCATGGAGCTGACCAAGGGGCGGATCGAGGACTGGGGGCGTGTCATTGGCGTCTTCTACGGGATCAACGTCTTGGGCGCGGCTGCTGGCTCCCTCCTGGCAGGTTTGCTCTTCATCGAAGTGCTCGGCCTGACGGGGACGACTCTCCTCGCCGGGGCTCTGAACCTTCTGATCGCGGGCGCGTTCTACGTCAAGCGAGCCAGCTTCGAAGAGACCGTTGCGCTCCAGGGGGAGTCCGAGGGCGCGTCCGCGGCAGGGGCAGCCGAAGAGGACCCAGTTGCCAGAGCAGGGGCAGAGCCCTCCGCGCCGGTCGGACGGCTCCGCGCCCTCCGGTGGGCAGGGGCCTGTTTGCTCTTTGGCTTCGCGACCCTGTCATTCCAAATGGTCTACTTCCGCATTCTGCTCAACTACATGACGCTCTCCGCGATCGTGTTTCCCCTGATCCTGACCGCCTTCCTGCTGCACATGTCGGCGGGTCAACTCGCCGCGGGCTGGTTGGTGGACCGCATCGAGGTCGAGAATTGGCACAAGGTGTTGCTGGGCCTGTTCGGCGCCGGGGCCCTCGCGACTCTGCTCTCGCTCCAAACTCCGCCCGCTTGGTTCGCGCGCTTGGGACTGCTGGTGTTCTCACCCTCCGTCGAGTCAATGGTCCGTGACTTTGGCTCTCCCAGCTATGCGGTGTCCCCGCTCGGAGGGCTGATCCTGGCGGGCTACCTGATGCTCCCTGTCTTTTTCTTTTCGGGCTTCTTCCCCAGCGTGGCGCGAATGGCGACGCCTTCGATCGACGACGCGGGGGCCACCTTCGGCAAGGTGCTGTTCTGGTTCACGATCGGCAACGTCTTCGGCGCTTTCGTCACGCCGATCTGGATCTTTGAACGACTTGGGACGATCGGCGCGACTGGGGTATCGCTAGGAGCGCTCTTCCTGGCGATCCACCTCGCGCTGCCTGCGATGCAGTCCCCGAAGCCCCTCGCGGCTAGCGTCGTGATTTGTGCACTCGGTTGTGCGCTGCTCCCCTCGGACTATTACAAGCGCTTTAGCTACGGGAACTACCAGTTCACTGAGATCATCGAGGGCCAGACCGGGGTTCTCAGCGTGGCGCCTACCGAAGACTTCTACACCCTGCTCGACATGTTCCGAACCGAGTCAGCTTCGGCGATTCAGCGGATGCCGGAGGGCAGGAGCTATGAGCTCTATCGCTGGAATCTCTCCGAGATGATGGCTCTCGACCCCAACTTCCGTCCCCGGCGTTGCCTGGTCATTGGAATTGGGCACGGCTACCTCCCGCGCGCCCTGATCGACTACGACTTCGTCGAAGAGATCGTCGTCGTCGAGCTCTCACAGGAGGTGCTCGACGGCGTTGAAAAGCACTCTCACCCCGAAGTAAAGCTGATCTACGGTCACCCCAAGGTCAAGATGCTGAAGGTGGACGGTCGACGCTATGTGCAGAAGGCGCTTGCGCGCGGTGAGCACTTCGACCTAATCCAGAACCGCATCAACGAGCCCTGGCGCGCCGGCGGATCGAGCCTGTTCACCGTCGAGTTCTTGCAGAGCTGTTCGGATCTGCTCGCGCCGGGTGGCTACTTCTGCACCCGGCAGATGGTGGGCTACGCCGTCAGTGGGCTGGAGGTCTTCAGGCAGGCGATTTGGCCGGGCTACTACCACATTTTCTTCACTCAGACCCCGATCGAGATTCCCAAGCGGATCGAGCTGCCGCGTGCGCTGGCTCCCTTCTTCTGCGACGACCTCCCGGGCGTGGCTGAGCCCTTCGACCCGCTCCCTCCCGAGCGAAGGTCGATGAAGGTGCTCGCATTCTCGCCGGGCGATCTGAAGGGGTATGACCTGAATACTGACGATCGCCCGACCCTGGAGTACCGCTACATAGAGGACCACCTCGAGCGCTACTCGAACCCGAAGGTGTTCCTCGACAGGCTCGAGTTTCCTGAGCTGACTCACGAGGTTGAGATCACGGTGGCGCCCAAGTAGGGGAAGGGCGTTTCCTGGCTCGGGCTCCTTGAGAGAGCCTTGCGCCTTGCCGAGACGACGCTACGCGACGGCACAGGTCGCTCTGGCTTGCCTGGTCACTCGGGTTGGGTGGCGCTCCACATGAGGTAGTGGAAGCTCCAGGCACCGTTCTGAAGCTCCCAGGGGGCGCTGATCCTCCAGTGCTCGAGGAGGCGCTGGGGCGAGAGCCTGGGCAGGACCCCATGCTTGGCGAGTTCCTCGGCCACGAAGGGATAGAGTTTGCCAGCGCTGATGGCCCTGCAGAAGTAGCCTGCCAGTTCAGGAGGGAGGGCGTCTGGGTAGCGCAGCCCGATCGAGAGCGTCGCCATGGCGTCGATGCTGCGGTAGGAGATGTGGGCCACTCCTCGGTCCCCGGGATACTCGGGCCGGTGGGTCGATACTTCGTCCTTCGCTTCCCACCCGCGCCGGAAGCGGCCCCAGCTGTAGCTCCAGGTGAAGTCGGGCGGAGGCTGTTCGTGGAACCCCTCGAGGTCGAGGAAGGTCTGAACGATGTCCCGAGCAACCTCGAGCTGGGGCCCGCCAGAACAAATCGCTGCTACTCCTCCGGCCCAATCGTTCTGGTGGTTGAAGGGCAGGTTCAACCCGTCGTAAGGGAATACGCTCTTGGCGCGCGGCCAGGCAAGGTAGCGCCGGCCGGGGGGGAGGTCTGGGTCACCGGCCTCAGCGGTCTTTACGACCTCCTGGAAGCCTTGGAGGCTTAGAGTCTGGGCGATGAAGGCCCGTGCCCGGGGAAGGGGCAAGGGATCTGGGAGCTCGCTCAGGTAGCGGTGGAAGAGCCGGGAGATTCGCCCTCCTTGGACCGCATAGAGGGCCGGGACCCGCTTCATCGAGTAGCGCTTGCTGTAGAGCTGGGGCTGTCCTTGTTCCAGGAGCCGATCCAGGAGGTAGAGCTCGAGGTCCAGTCGGCGTCGGAGATCCTGGCGAAGTGACTGAAGCCGTGGATCGAGCTCTCTTGCGCGCGGGCTCCAGTCGATGAGGAGGTCGATCAGGCCGTTGAGCGCGTAGGTCTGGCCCCACGCAACTCGCCCCTCGAAGTTGTTGACGCCGAAGGTGCTCAAGCCGCCGCAAGGCAGGCGGCTGAGGTCACCCCTCAGGGCCTCGATCAGGGCAGGTCTCGTGTCGGCGAGAGAGTAGGACCAGCCTTTGCCCTGCGGCTCTAGTCGAAAGGCTCGAACGCCTGCGGGGAGCAGGTCCTCGATCGCGAGGGACGCGAGGTCGTAGCGGAAGAAACGGGTTTGGTCTTCCTCGAGACCTTGGCAGAGTGCCGCTGGTCCGTGGGGAGACGAACGGACCTCTCGCACGGTCGAGCCAGCTGGCAGAGGGACGCGGTCCAAGGCCGGGCGGTCCCAGTTCCGGTAGCGGTAGACCACGCCCTCGCTGAGGAGGAAGGTCGTCTCTTGCCAACTCTCGATCCAAATCGGGGACGTGATCTCGTATCGACCGCTGAAGGAGAGCTCGAAAACGAAGTTGCGGTCGTAGCGCAGCTGACCTTCGGCTCCGATGAGGAATCGATGCAGGTAGCTGCGACGGGTGTGGACGTTGTAGAGCACGAGCAGCAGCTCGTCCCTGATGCAGTGCCCCGCCTTGAACATGGTCTCCTGCAGGTGCTCCGGGAGCTCGACGGGAGCAGTGCGTCTGTCCTTCCAGGACACCAGGCTCAGCCGGCCGCTGAAGAGATGGCGGAGGACGACGAGGCGCCTGCCGCCTGGCTTCAAGAGCGCTTGTGGCACCGTGCGAGGGGGTAGCTCCCAGCGAACTCCGCCTTCGAGCTGCAGAGTGGCCTGGAGCTTCGCGGGCTCGAACTCGAGCTCGTTCACCCCAGAGAGCCTGGTAAAGGGGACTCGCGTTGAGCCAGCCGGGTTGACCTGACAAGGCACAGGAGCGGGCCGAGGGGTCCACTCCAGCGGGATCGGGGCCGCGTCTAGCGGGAGGGTCGGTGCAGGAGTGGGGGGGTGGGCAGAGGGGG
>CALDQK010000155.1 GCA_937911525.1 uncultured bacterium | reverse complement strand
CTCGGCGCGGCTGCGCCGAGCGAGCCTGCAGCGGCCCCGAGCCCGGCGAGCAGCAGCCCCGAGGCCGCTGACGAAGACGGGGTCTTCCGCCGCGAGTGGAAGATCGACGCCCCCTTCGCCTCGCCCTATCAGGTCGCCTTCTTCCCCGGGGACGACGAGCACGCCCTCGCCTGGAACGGCGACTCGCTGCGCCTGCTCCGCTGCACGGCGCGAGGCGTCGAGGGCCAGGGCCAGCTCCCTGGCGTCGACTGCCTGGCCCTCGGCGTGGGGGGCCGCCTGGCCTGTTCCCGCGGGCGCAAGCTCAGTCTCGGGACCTGGCGCGAGCCCGAGCGCTTCACCCTCGAGCTGCCTCGCAGGATCTCTGCCCTGGCTGGCGCCCAGGAGCAGGTCGCGGTCGGGCTGGAGGGGGGCACCCTGCTGGTGCTCGGCTGGAGCGGTGACGCGGGCACCCGCTTCATGTTGCCGAGCCTCAGCGCCGATGTGAGCGCCCTGAGCCTGTCGCGGAACGGACGGCATCTCGTCGCGGGCTTCGCAGAGCCGGTCAAGGAGCGAAACCTGCTCTGGATCGACCTCGAGGGCGAGCGGCGGGAGTTCTTCCGGGTGGGGTGGGGCGGCTGCCGCAGCGTCGTCGTCGACGAGAGCGGCCAGACGATCGCCGGCGGCGACGAGGGGGCGCTTCGGCTCTTCGAGCCCGAGCGCGAGCGCAGGCGAGACCTGAACAGCCACCGCTCCGGGAAGCTCCACACGGGCTGGGTCCGCGGGCTGGCCCTGCGGGGAGGGCTGCTCGTCTCGGGAGCCAGCCACGAGCGCGAGACGAGCTTCGTCTTGCACGAGCTCCTGCGCGGCCGCGTTCACGCCGCGAGGTTCGTCGACGCGGGGCAGCTCTACTCGATCTCCTTCGCGAGCTCGGGAGCACGCGCCCTGGTGGCCCTCGAGCGGGAGCTCGCGCTCGTGCGCCTGCACCTCCCCCAGCGCGCGCCGACCTCCGCCCAGGTCCAAGCCTTGATCGACTCAGGCCACTGCGAGGCTGCGCTCCCTCGAGCCCATGAGCTGGCCCGCGCGCGGGGGAACGACCCCGCGGTCCACGCGCTCCTGGCCCAGACCTGGCAGCTGCTCGGTCACCCCGGCGAGGCCGAGGAAGCTTGCGAAAGGGCCTTGGCGCTCGCGCCCACCCACCCAGGCGCCCTGCTCTGGCGAGCGCGGGCCCGCGGCTCGACGGGGCGCCGGGAGGAATCCCTCACGGACGCGCGGCGCCTGACCGAGCTCGACCCGCGCAGCTGGGAGGCGTGGTACCAGGCCGCCCTGATGCTCCGCGGTCTCCAGCGGCCGCGCGAAGCGATCGACGCCTTGACCCGAGTGATCGCGATCCGGCCCAGCATGATGGCGCTCTCGATGCGCGCGAGCCTCTACCTGCAGAGCGGCAGTCAGGACGCCGCGATCTCCGACCTGCGGGCAGCTCAGGATCTGGCCTACCACGTCAGCGACGCCTTCAACCTCTCCCAGCTCCGGGCTCGACGCGGCGAGACAGGGGAGGCGCTGCGCACCCTGAGCGGGGCGCTCCTGGTGTGCCCGGAGGAGGGGAGCTTCTTCGCCTGGCGCGGGGAGCTCTGCCTGCGCGCGCGCCGATTCGATCAGGCTTACGCCGACCTGACGCGCGCGGCGCAGCTCGAGCCCAGCTACGACCACGAGCTAATGCTCGCCTACGCCGAGGCCGAGACCGCCCGTCAGCAAGGCGCCCTGCAGCGCCTGACTCGCCTCCTGGAGGAGAAAGAGCACCCGGGGGCGTTTCAGCTGCGCGGGCTCTTGAAGCTGGCCCTGGGCGACGAGCCCGGCGCGAAGGCCGACCTCCGCCGCAGCTTGCAGCTCGCGAAGCCGGAGGAGCGCGAGCGGATCGAGGCCTTGGTCCGCGAACGCGGGCTCGACCTGCGCTGAGCCTTCGCTACTGGAGGTGCGTCTTGAAGAACTCCAGGGTCCGCTTCCAGGCGAGCTTGGCGGCCGCCTCGTCGTAGCGCGGGGTCGTGTCGTTGTGGAAGCCGTGATTGGTCTTGGGATAGGTGTGCGCGGTGTAGCGGACCTTGTGCTTCTCGAGCGCGGCCTGGTAGTCGGGCCAGCCGGCGTTGACGCGGGGGTCGTTCTGGGCGTAGTGGATCAGCAGCGGCGCGCGGATCTTGGCCACCTCCTCCTCCTTGGGCTGGCGCCCGTAGAAGGGGACCGCCGCGGAGAGGGTCGGCATGCGCACCGCGAGCTGGTTGCTGACCATGCCGCCGAAGCAGAAGCCGACCACGCCGACCTTGCCGGTGCAGCCGGGGTGGATCGCCAGCCACTGGGCGCCGGCCAGGAAGTCGAGCACCAGCTTCTCGCGGTCGAGCTTGCGCTGCAGCTTGCGCCCTTCGTCGTCGGTGCCGGGGTAGCCGCCGAGGGAGGTCAGCCCGTCCGGCGCGAGGGCGACGTAGCCGGCCACGGCCAGACGGCGCGCGACGTCCTCGATATAGGGGTTCAGCCCGCGGTTCTCGTGCACGACGAGCACCCCGCCCAGCTTCTTGCCCTGGGAGCCCTTGGGGCGCGCGAGCAGGCCCTTGACCGTCCCGTGGCCCTCCTTGGAGGGGTAGCTGACGCGCTCGGTCTCGATCCGCTCGTCGTTGGCCGGCACCTGCTGCGCCCAGGCGTAGTTGGGGCTGAGCTGGTCGAGGAGGGCGGCCGCCGTCAGGCCGCCGAGGGCGAAGCGAGCCGCGCGCTCGAGGAAGCCGCGGCGGTCGAGCTCGCCGTGCACGTAGCGGTCGAAGAGGTCGAGGACCTCGGGCGAGTAGCGATCGGCGGACGGGCGGTCGTGGCTCATGGCGCCTCCTGGGGGGCGCCGATCCTACGGGCCGGCCGGGGCCGGGAGGAGGGGGAGGTCAGCGCGACTCCCCAGCCGCCCGCAGCCAGTCCAGCAGCTCGTCGGGTCGGCTGACCACGACCTGGGCGCCGTGGGACTCGAGCTCGGCGCGGTCGCGGAAGCCCCACAGGACGCCGACGGGGACCATGCCTGCGTTGACCCCGGTCTGCATGTCGGTCTTGGTGTCGCCCACGAAGGCCACCTCAGCGGGCGCGACCCCGATCCGCTCAGCCAGCTCGAGGGCCGCGGCGGGGTCGGGCTTGGGGGGGCGCCCCGCGCGCTCGCCCTCGATCCCTGCCCAGGAGAAGCCTGCCAGGCGCTCGGCGGCGACCTGCTCGGTCATGGCGTGGGGCTTGTTGCTGCACACCGCCATCGGCAGCCCCAGCGCGCTCGCGCCCTCGAGCAGCTCGGCGATCCCCTCGTAGAGCTGGCTGCTGCAGGCGCGCGCCGTGTAGATCTCGCGGAAGAGCACGCAGGCCTCGTCCAGCTGATCCAGGCGCTCGGCGGGGAGGGCGCGCTCGACGAGGCGGACCAGGCCCTGGCCGACGAGGAAGCGGTAGTCGCTCAGCGAGTGGAGCGGGTGGCCGAGCTGCTGCAGGACGTCGTTCATGGCCCCCCCGATCTCGGGCAGGGAGTCGATCAGGGTTCCGTCGAGGTCGAAGAGCAGGGCGCGGATCGTCATGGGCCGTAGCGTATGCGAGGGGCGCCCGTCACGCCGCCGTGCCATGCTCGTGGCGGTGAGTGATTCCAGGCAGAGGGTCGGCTCCTACCTCGTGGAGGAGCAGCTGGGGCGCGGCGGCATGGGAG
>CALDQK010000154.1 GCA_937911525.1 uncultured bacterium | reverse complement strand
TTCGGCTAGGAGCCGGCATGACCACGGCCATCGACGACCTGCTCTCGGTCGAGACACTCACCGGCATGATCCAGACGTTCGCGGATCAGGCCGAGAATCGCAGCTGCTCGGCTCTCTTCTCCAACTCGGCGCGCCAGCTCTTCCCTCAGGGCGACTCGGCGAGCTGGGACGAGGTCGAGTTCTCGCGTCACCTCGCGCCCGTGTCCGGCCCCGACAGCCCGCACACCCGCTCCAAACGGCTGGGGCGGCGCAAGCGGGCGTGCAGCATGGCCATGGTGAAGGTCTACAAGGACCTCCCCGCCAGTCACCTGTTCCTCCAGCGCGCTCCAGGCTCGAGCACCGCTGACGCCGAGTCGGTGCTCACGGCCGAGCTCGAGGACCTGGCCAACCTGATCGCCAACACCAAGGAATACCTCGCCTGCGGGGCCCTCCTGGGGAAGATCGAGGTCAACGACGCCAAGGTGCCGGGCAGCGACGTCGACTTCACGGTCGAGTTCGGGAACGCCACGGCCGACGCCTCTGCGTCCTGGGCCGACGAGGACACCAAGATCCGCTCGGACCAGCTGATCAAGCTCCGCCAGCACTACCGCGATCAGTCCGGCATGCGAGCCGAGATCGGGATCACCGAACCGGGCGTCGAGGGCTACCTGGTCAAGAACAAGGAGATCAAGGAGTTCGCCAAGGAGACCCTCGGCGGCGTGATCCTCTCCAACCTCAACCTCAACGGCGCGAACCCGCAGTGGGAGCGCCTCGCGGGCCTGAACTGGCGCTTCACCGACGGGATCTACAAGCCGCAGGGCCAGCCCGTGACGCGCTACTTCGACGAAGACACCTTCCTCGTGCTCCCCGCCGAGGGTCGGCTGCAGCAGGTCCTCGGCTGGGCCGAGGGCAAGGTCTACGTCCCGACCGGGCCCCTGGCGACAACCGCTCAGGCTGCGACGAGCCTGCTCCAGGAGATGCGGGGGACCTATGCCTACGCCGAGGTCCGCACGGACCCGGTGGGGATCCGCGTCTACGCGGGCTGGTACGGGCTCCCAGTGATCCTCAACCCCAACGCGGTCCTCGTCTTCAACGTCAACCCGCAGGCCGTCACGCCCGCCCCCTAACGCCCAAGGAGCGTAGACCATGGCCTTTCAGCGTGGCCGCGCGCTCGTGCCCAGCGTGGCGCGCGTGGTCCAGCTCACCGGCGCCCAGGACCTCAAGAACCTGGAGGCGTCCGGCGAGCTGGACCTCGCCGACCTCCTGGTCACAGCCTCCGACGCGATCTTCGACCGGCTCGTGGCCGACGGGCTCGACCCGCGGGTCCTCGCCAACGCCGAGGTCTACGAGCGCGCAGTGGCATTCCAGTTCCTGGGAATCCTTGCGGCGCAGTCCTACCTCGACGGCCAGGAGACCGCTCAGGCAGTCGCCGATCGCCAGTTCGCGCTCTCGGACCGCTACTACGAGCAGGTGCGCCCCCGCCTGAGCCAGGGCGACGAGCCGCGCACGGCCACTGAAGGCGTCCCCACCGTCCTCAACCCCACGCCCGGTCCCTTCTTTGGCGGGGAGGGCCTGTGAAGTTCTCGCTGCGTCCAGTCCTCGAGCCCCTCGCCCGCAAGCTCCAGAAGGCCTACGCCCGTGCGATCCGCGGGAGCGGCCCCCGGGTCCCCCACGAGGGGACTCGGGGCCCGCCCGGAGGCTCGCTCGCTCAAGACGTCCAGCGTCCAACGCTGGTCCGATTCGAGCGCTGGGGCTTCGTGTTCAGCCCCAGCAAGCTCGGACTCCGCTTCTCGCTCTGGTGGAAGGGCACGAGCCGCCAGCGCGCTCGCGGTCGCGCCGTCTCCTTCGACGTCGGGAAGGTCGCGCGAGAGGTCGAGGACGAGGTCGCCGATCAGATCCGGGCCGCGGATCGGAGGATCCGGTGAGCTTCCACGACGACCTCGTGCTCCAGCTCCGCGCAGACCTGGCTCAGGCGCTCTCGGTTCCGGCCATCGCGGTCTACGCAGGTCGCGAGCCTCAGAAGGTCACCCGGCAGGGCCTCGAGGTGTGGATCCTCCCGCTGCAGACCGAACAGCGCGGCCGCGGCGGCGGGGACCAGGTCAAGGTCCACCCCTATGAGCTCCACGTGCGCCTCAAGGCGCGGCGCGAGGGCGACAAAACCGGCGCGGCCCAGCTCGACACCGTCCGCCAGGCCCTCGAGACCTTGCGCCAGCGCTACGACGGGACCCGACCCTTCGCTTCGGCGCTCCCCTCGCTGATCGCGGTCCAGGTCGAGGAGGCGTCCCTCGACGACGACGCCGGCGACGACGATCTCCTCGATGGCGCGCTGCTTCTGCGCGCGCTGGAGCGCTGACGTGGACCTGCGGCTGCTCACGACTCTGGTCCTGGTCTGCCAGGCCTGCTCCGCGCCCGAGGTGGACGTGACCGTCTCCGAGCCAAAGGTCTACGGGGACGACACCGTCCTGCGCGTCCTCGACCAGCAGCGACGTCAGCTCCCCGCGCTGGCGCGAGGGATCCGTCCGGGCGACTACCAGGAGGCCTTCGGCGTCCGTCAGGACGAGCGCACGCGCGCGACCTTCGGGGTCAGCCTGGCCGATCCCGACGCGCCTGGACCGACGCCGCCCAGCGCACCTCGGCGCCGGCGCTGGCCGTGGTGGGCTGGCGGCTACGCCGCAGCGCCGCTGCTGGTCCCCGGCCTGACCTTCAACGAGCAGCTCCGCCAACGCGTCGACGCCGCCCAGCACCTCGCCGCCTACGACCTGCTGTTCCTCGGCGACGCCCGCCTCCTCAACCGTCGCAGCCGGGCGGCTCTGATCCGCTTCGAACTCTCCTTCAACCGCTACGTCGACCTCGGCGCACGGCGGCGGTTCGCGGTCGTCGAGTTCCAGCTGAGGCCCAAGCAGCCAGGCACGCCCCGGTTCAGCGTCTATCTGCTCAGCCCCGAGTACTCGGCCATGGTCAGCCAAGAGGCCGCGGTCCGGCAGACCGTGTCGGAGTATGCCGCTCAGATTCTCGGCTCCTGGGGTGGGATCGGCGCCAGTGGGAGCTACGGCAGCCGCGATCGCGTCCGGGAAGAGTTCGAGGCCCTCCTCGAGACGCCGCTCCAGTTCGCGGTCCAGCACTCGCGGCCCCTCGTGGGCGGTGGGCTCCGCTTCGCCTTCGCCTTCGGACCACGTAGGCGGCTGGTCGAGCGCAGCGCGCTCAACCCCGCCCGATGGTTCGGCGCGAACTACGACCTCGCCTACGAGCTCCAGCCTGGTCCGCGGACCTGTCAGGCCTTGGTCGTGTTCCACGACGTCGAGCCAGAGGCCCCCCTCGAACTCGAGGTCCAGATTCGCTCCGACGGACGCCTGGTCGCTGAGGAGGACGTGGACGTCGGGCTGGCCCTCCGGCCGACCCTCGGGACGTTCAACGTGGCTTGCCCCCAGCGCAGCAACCCCGGTCAGACCAGCAGGTTGAGCCTCGCTGCTGGTGTCCCGAGCGACGTCATCATCGTCTCGGGCGCCCAGGGCCCCACCTTCTCTGCCCACAGCCAGGTGTTCCTGGGCTCCCAGCACGTGGATCCGCGCGACCTGCTGGTGCTCGGTCGCGGACGACTCGCCGTCCACGTCCGCCCTTCCACGACGCTCCGCCCCGGTTCCCACGTCGGTCGCGTCGTGACGCCCGACCAGCCCGACTTGACCTTCGAGGTCGTGGTCGCGGGAGGACGGAAGTGATCCGCGCGGCCCCGCTCATGGCGCTGCTCCTCCTCGCGGGCTGCCAGCGCCCCTACGCCCTCGACGAGCGCTGGCGTCCGCTGGTCGCGGTCGTCGAGCGGCCCGACCTCCTCGTCTCGGACACGGTCTCGACCACCCTCGGCACGCGCGTCTACGTGGCGAACCTCGACGGCTGGCTGCGGCGCTTTCCGCCCGACAGCGTGGAGCAGGAGGCGCTGCTCCTCCACGAGCGCGAGCACTCCGTCCGCCAACTCGAGGCGGGGCTCGGTGCCTGGCTGGCCCGCTACCTCAACGACCGTGCCTTCATGTGGCGCGAGGAGCAGCTCGGCTGGTTCCTCCAGCTGCGCCGCCTCCGCGACGCTGGGCGCCCCATAGTCCCAGCGGTCGTCGCCCTGGCGCTCAGCGACTACCGCAACCTCTCGGGTCCCATGGTCGGCTACGAGGAGGCCCTGGCCTGGGTGGAGGCCGTCCTCTCGGGCGCCTGGACGCCGGAGGACGCCCATGGCTGACCTCCGGAAGACCCAGCCCGAGTGGGACCGCTTCTTGGGTCGCGAAGTGGCGGGCATGTTCCTGGCCTGCCTGTTCGAGCTGCAAGAGCTCGAGGACCGCTTCTCTCGCCAGCGGACCCGGGTCGTCGCGCTCGGCGACCAGCACGGCAACCTCGCGCCGGGCGGAGTCCGCCTCGCGGGCGTGGACCTCGGGGTGAACACCTCCTTGGCCGGGTTCCTCTACGTCCATGTGGTGGGCGTCCAGGACCCACGGACCATCAGCCTGTTCCGCGCACGAGGCGGCGCCGCCGCGGACCTCGTCGCCCTCGGGGTGGGAGACGCCGGCGACCGAATCGACCTGCTCGAGCAGCAGAACAGCGGGCTCTCCGGGTCCTGGCCCCTCGCTGCCAACTCTACGGAGGACACCAGCGACCTCCTGCGCCTGTTTCCGGTCCCGGACTGGGCCGTCCGGCTCAAGCGGGTCTGGGACGGTTCGATCGACAAGGACGTTCGCTCCCAGGACGAGTTCTTCGCCGCCCTCGAGACCGTCGCCTCGCGACTCCGCGACGCGCGCTTCGTGGTGGCCGAAGCCCTGGCCGCGTTCGCCACCCGCCTCGGCAGCCGCGGCGCCGAGTTCCTGGGGGCCACGACGTCCTCCCTGGTGACCGACACGCCCTTCCGCGACGGGAGCGGCTCGGTCAGCCGACGCCGGGTCGGTTTCCTCCCCACCCTCGCCCGCGCGATGAAGGACGAGAGCGTGGCCGGCCCGCAGGCGGTGGCTCAGCGCCAGGTCAAAGCCGCCGCTGCCGTGTTCGCCCCCAGCAACGCAGGCAAGGGCAAAGTGGCCACCCACCAGCCGCGCGAGTTCTGCCCGCCAGCCCGCTGGACCTTCAAGTGCTCGCGCGGCCAGGACTCCGGCCACGGGGGCGCCGAGGAGTTCGAGTGCACGGTCAAGATCCTGGGTGAAGACCGCCAGTTCTCGTTCGCCGGCGTGCGGATCAAGCAGTCCTTCTCGGGCCCCGAGGGGATCGGCCCCTTCGTCCTGGATCGGGTCTACACCAAGGACGGCGACCCCAACCACGAGAACCTGCTCCGCGACACGCTCGTCAGCACCAGCGGCGAGCGCAGCGGGAACACCGAAGCCGGACTCCTCCATTGGGAAGTTCGCGACCGCGGCGCCGGGTTCGACTTCTCCTTCTTCCGCTCTGCGGCGCGCGGCCAGGGTGACCTAGTCGCTCGCGCCGAGGGCGTGAGCATTCGGACTCCCTTCCAGGCGACCGAGCGCAACGCCTCGGGGCTGACCGTCAACTGGGCCAGCGGCGTGCAGCCCCAGGACGGCGCCACCGGCACCCTCAACTGCAACTTCTTCCGCGTGGAGAACCAGGCCGGCGTTCCCGACGAGTTCGTAGTCGAGACGTCCGTTGTCCGCGAAGGACTGATCCAGAAGCTGCTCGCGGAGCAGCTCGGTGGCCGGCTCAACGCTCAGCCCGCGGGCCAGGAAACCATCCCCGACGACTACCTGAGGGCGGGGAGCCTCGTCTCCCTGCTGGAGGTCCTCCCATGAAGCACGCGATCTCCATCCGAGAGCTGGCCTTCGTCCGCGACGTCCTGATCCCCCGCGCGTGGGTCCAAGGCGCCGAGGTCGACGAGCTCGTCAACCTCCGCGCCCGGATCGACGCGATCTTCGGCGGGCTCACCCCTGAGGCTCCGCCCAACGCCGAGAACCCAGAGCCGCCCAAGCGCACGAAGAAGCCGCGGCATCCCAAGAAGGGCGGCGAGCCCGCCCAGAGCGAGAGCACGCCGTGCTAGCGAGGGCGACTCCGCGCGCGTCGCTCCTGCGCCTCGACCCGGCGATCGAAGTCGTCGAGGAAGCGCTGCTCCTCGATCCGCTGCTGGTTCAGCAGCCGGCGCTCGCGCTGGTAGAGCAGGAAGGCCCCG
>CALDQK010000153.1 GCA_937911525.1 uncultured bacterium | reverse complement strand
GGCGCTGGGAGCGCGCCCGACGACTTCGCGGTAGAGGGCCTCGACGTAGGCGCCGTCCCGGCTGGCGGGAGCCGCGCCGCCGCTCGGGGTCCCGAAGCCGACGCCGCTCACGGGCGGGACGCTCCCGTCGTCGCTGGGCGGCAGCGCGGCAGGGGGGGCGTGGGTCCAGCTCCCGTTCAGGGCCCGCAGGAAGGCGGCGAGGTCGGCCTTCTCGCCGGCGCTCAGGCCGAGGGGCCGGATCTCGGGGTCGCGACCCTGAGTGGTTCGCCCGCCGCGGTCGTAGAGCTCGATCACCTCCTCGAGCGTCTGGACGCTGCCGTCGTGGAGGTAGGGCGCGGTGCGAGCCACGTCGCGCAAGGTCGGCGTCTTGAAGCGGCCGCGATCGCGAGCGCGCCCGGTCGCGCGAGCGCGGCCTTCGTCGCTGATCGAGCTGAAGAAGCCGTCGTCGTGGAAGGACTCGTCGCTGTAGTTGGGCCCCGTGTGGCACGCCGTGCAGCGCGCCTTGGTGCGGAAGAGCAGCCAGCCGCGTCGCTCGGCCGGTGTCAGCGCCCCGCCCTGGCCGGCCTCGAAGCGATCGACCCGCGAGTCGCCCGAGAGGAGGGAGCGCTGGTAGTCGCCGAGGGCCCGCCGCAGGAGGGGCCCGCTGGGGGCGGCGCCGTAGGCCTGGCGGAAGCGCTGGCGATAGTCGGGCACCGCCCGCACGCTCGCGAGCGCCTCGGCCAGCGAGCCGCCCAGCTCGTTGGGGTGACTGAGCGGGACCTCCGCCTGGGCCTCGAGGGAGGCCGAGCGCCCGTCCCAGAACTGCGCGCTCGAGAGGGCCCGGTTGAGCACCGTCTGGGCGTTGCGCTCCAAGGGGCTGCTGGCGCCAGGCGAGGTGGGCTGGCCGTCGCTGAACCCGTGGCTGGGCACGTGGCAGGTGGCGCAGCTCGCGTCGCCGGCGCGTGAGAGGCGCGGGTCGAAGAAGAGCAGCTTGCCCAGCTCGGCCTGCGCCGCGCTCACGTCGTGGGGCAAGCGCAGGGCGCTGGCCGGGATCCCGCGCGGGAGCGCGATCCCGCGCAGCTGACCGGGGTAGCTCGGCGCGCTCGCGGGGCGGAAGGCCGAGCGCGCGACCTCGGCCGGGAGCCGCGCGACCCGCGAGACGCGCAGCTCGTCGAGGAGCAGCTCGGCGTCGCCGGTCGGGACCTGCGGCGCGCGGGGGAGCTTGCCCGCCGGCCCGAGGGTCAGCTCGCCCGTGGGTCGATCCAGAGGACCCGGCGCGAAGTCGACGTGCTTCAGCTCGCTCCCGTCCTGGAAGAGGGTCAGGCGACCCGCGCGGTGGTCGTAGCTCACGGCCACGTGCGTCCAGCGATCGAGGGGGACCTGGCCCGCCCCGCCGGAGCGGCGGTACTGGCCGCCGACCCGCACGCTGGCCTGGAGCGCCCCGCTCTCCTCGAGGATCAGGTCGAAGCTCCCCGGCAGCTCGAGCAAGAAGCGGTAGCGGTTCTCGGCGTCCCCGCCGAGGTCGATCCGGCGGCGGACCCAGAGCTCGGCGCTGAAGCTCTGCAAGGCGTCGAGGCTGGGCGAGCGAGCCACCCGCACGGCGGCCGCGTGGTCGAAGTAGAGGGCCTGCCCCGAGATCCCGTGGTTCTCTTCGCGGCCGAGCTGCTCCTGGGGAAAGCGCGCCCCCTCGAGGCGGCCCAGGTTGAAGTTCCCCGAGGTGTCGGGGGTTCGCGTCACGTCGAGGGTGAAGTCGCGGCGGATCAGCTCGTTGAGGTGGAGCACGCACACGTAGTCGCCGTCCTCGTGGTCCTCGAAGGAGACCTCGCCGTAGCTCGCCGTGTTGGAGGCGAAGATCGGATAGACCGGCTCGCCGCGGGTGTAGGGCAGAGGGAGGTCCGCGACCTCGGGGTAGGGCCGCCAGAAGGAGGGGCTCGGCCCCGGCGAGGAGGTGAAGAGGCGGACCGTCTGCTCGCGATCCGGGTTGAGCGGGCCGTCGATGTGGCGCAGGCCCCAGCCCGTCCAGCGGCCGATCACCGAGTAGCCGCCCCGCCGCGCCCGGTTCACGCCGGCCTGACCGGCCAGGGTCGAGGTGTGGAAGAGCTCCGTCCCGTCGCGGCTGATCCAGGGGTAAGCGCCGCGGTAGAGCTCGCCCCGCGCGAAGGTCCGCCCCGCCTGGTCCTTGAGCGGCTGCTTGGCCAGGGGGAAGCGCTCGTGGAAGGGGATCCCGGCCACGAGGCGGTCGCGGTCGACGTGGTAGAGGTCGCTCAGCGAGCGAGGGGGCGTCCAGCCAGAGGTCGCGCCCGGCTGGGGGTTCCAGGAGTAGACGAGGATGTCGATCTTCCCGTCGTTGTCGGGGTGCCCCTGCCAGACGAGGAGGTGGCCGTCGAAGGTCGCCGTGGGCTCGATCCCGCGCAGGGGCTGGCCGTTGGTCGCGCGGAACTCCTGGAAGGCGTCGAGGAAGCGAGCGCGCACCACGCTGGCCTGCGCGCTCTGCGGGCGCTCGACCACGAGTCGCAGCCGCCGCTGACCCATGCGGTCGTCGTTGGGCTGGTAGTGCTGGGTCAGCAAGAGGGCGTCGTAGGTCCGATAGGCCCCCCCTGCCTGGGGGTCGCCGGCAGCGTCGCTGGGATAGGGGTTCTCGAGGCGCCCAGGGGCGGGGACGAGCGCCAGCGCGTTGTGGTCGCTCAAGCCTCCGCTGGCGTCGCCGTTCAACTCGAGGGGCAGCCAGGGGGAGAAGGCCGCGCCCTGAAAGCTCGGGCGCCCGGCGGCGTCCGCCTGGAGCGCCTCGGGCCGGAAGACCCGCGCATACCAGCCGGTCTGACCCTGGGGCGAGCGCGTGACCACGAACACGCGACCGTCCCAGGTCTGCGCGTGGCCGTTGCCGCCGAGGTGCGGGTTGGCGATCGGCACGGGCGCCGACGACTGAGCCAGGGCGGACGCGCTGAGCGCGAGGAGGAGCAGGCAGGTCAGCTGAGGATTCATGGAGGTGGGTTGGGCAAGCGACGCGCCGAGCGAGCGCCGAGCCTTCGCGCGGCCAAGGGGGTTCACAACCCCTTAGCTGGGGAGCCGCTGTCGGCATCTCGTCGGAAAATTAGCCCGACCGTCGCGTCCGCTTTCCGTGACCTGGGGAACGAAGCGAGAACGTCGGAGCCAGTGGTGCTCGTGGGCCCGGTGAAAAGCTGCCGCCATGACGAAATGACTTACGCCGGCCGGCGTCAGGAACTAACCGAAATGTCGAGGAGTGCCCTTGTCGACGCCTTGATCTGAGCGGGTCCATCGGACATCGTCTGGGCGTGAAAGTCGCCGTCGGAGATGTCTCCCTGGAGGTCGAGGAGCTGGGAAACCCCAGCGCCCCTCCCCTGCTCCTGATCATGGGCCTGGGCTCTCAGCTCATTCACTGGCCGGACCCCTTCTGCGAGATGCTCGCGGACGCGGGCTACCGCGTCGTCCGCTTCGACAACCGCGACATCGGCCTCTCGACGGGGCTCAGCGAGCACGGGACCCCGAGCGTCCCGAGCAACGCGCTGCGCGCGCTCCTCGGGCTGCCGGTCCAGGCGCCCTACACCCTGACCGAGATGGCCCACGACGCCCTGGGCGTGCTCGACGCCCTCTCGATCGAGCGAGCGCACGTGGTCGGGATCTCGATGGGCGGAATGATCGCCCAGACCCTCTCGCTGCTCGCGCCCGAGCGGGTGCTGACCCTGACCTCGCTGATGTCTTCGCCGCGCGCGATCTTCCTGCCCAAGCCCTCGGCCTTGCTCAAGCTGGTCGAGCCGCCAGGTCAGGGTCGAGAGGCCGCCATTCAGCGCTCGATGGAGGTCTTCGACACGCTCCGCGGTCCGCGCTTCCACTTCGACCCCGAGCTGCACCGCGCGCTCGCCGAGCGCGTCTACGACCGCGCCCCGGGTCACCCGGGCGCCTGCCCGCGGCAGCTGAGCGCGATCCTGGCTAGCGGCTCGCGCGTCCGCGCCCTGCGCAGCCTGCGCCTGCCGACCCTGGTCGTCCACGGCAGCGCGGACCCGCTGATCCCCTTCTCGGCCGGCAAGGCCACCGCCCGCGCGATCCCAGCCGCCCGCTTCCACGCGATCGAGGGCCTCGGGCACCACCTCCCGCCTGGCGTGTGGCCGGAGATGGTCGGCGCGATCGTGGACCACCTGCGCCGCCCCCAGGAGGTGGAGCCTCAGCGGGCCGCGGCTCGACCAGTCACCGGCGAGGTCGCCCCGGCCTTCTAGGGCCCAGCTACTTCCGCAGCTGGAAGGCGAGGAAGAGGCAGACCAGGACCGCGATCCCCGCTACGGCCGCGACACCCCAGAAGAGGGTGGTCATGCGCTTGAGCTGCTGCTGCAGCTCGAGCGCCTCTCGCTGGCGATCGCGGGCCTTCTCCTTCTCGAGGCGAAGCAGCTCGGCCAGCTCGCTCTGGCGCATGTCGTCGCCGAGGGCCTTGTTCTTCTCCTTGAGCTTGATCGCCTCGAGGTCCTCGAAGAGGTCCTTGATCTCGGTGTAGCGGTCGTCGGGGTTCTTGGCCGCCATGCGCCGCAGGACCTTGACGAGCGCCTCGGGCACGTCCGGGTTGACCTCGCGCAGGTTGGGGAGGTCGTCGCGGATGTGGCTGCGCATGATCGTCGAGACGGTCCCGTCGAAGGGCGGCCGCTTGGCGAGCATGTGATAGAGCGTGATCCCGAGCGAGTAGACGTCGCTGCGCCAGTCGACGTCCTTGCCCATCGCCTGCTCGGGCGAGATGTAGTCGGGCGTGCCGAGGACCGAGCCCTCCTCGGTGACCTCGACCTCGATGTTCGACTTCACGAAGCCGAAGTCGCCCAGCTTGGCCACGCCGTCGTTGGTGACCATCACGTTGCTGGGCTTGATATCGCAGTGGACGATGTCGAAGCGGGAGATGTACTTGATCGCGCGCAGGGTCTGGATCGTGAGGTCGACCGCCTGCTCGACGGCGAGCGCGCCCTCGCGCTCGATGATCTGCTCGATCGTCTCGCCCTCGACGTATTCCATCGAGAAGTAGAGCTTCCACTCCTCGCGGCCCACGTCGTAGACCTTGATCAGGTTCTGGTGGCTGAGCTTGCCGACCAGGCGCGCCTCGACGAGGAAGCGCTGCTTGAACTCCTCGTCGTCCAGCCAGCGCTTGTGCAGGATCTTGAGCGCGACCAGCCGGTTCATGGAGGTCTGCTTGGCCTTGAGCACCACGCCCAGGCCGCCTTCACCCAGCTTGCCGTAGACCTCGTAGCCCTTGATGGACCACTTGCGCTTCTCGGAGTCCTTCTTGAGGCGACGGTAGGCGACGCCCACGGCGGTCGCCTGGTCGTTGGTCAGGAAGGTCTGGTGGACCGCGACGTCCTCGAAGCGACTGAGACCCGTCTCGTCGTTGCGCAGGACGCGGAAGCACTCCTTCACCTGGTCGCGCGTCAGGAAGTTGTTCTTGAGCGCGAGCCGGGCGAAAGCACGGTCCTCGCTGGTGATCTCACCCACCGCTGGTCCTCTCCAGAGACCCGAGTCTAGCGACTCACCCCGTCGATAGCAGCACGGCCCGGGGCGAAAGCCCCGGGCCGTCTCGCTCGCTGCGAAAGAGGTATCTAGTAGACCTTCTTCTTGTTCGCCTTCTCGACGCGGAAGGCGCGCAGGACCTCGCCGAACACCTTGCGGTAGGCGTCGAAGTCGTCCGCCGGAGCGCTGCAGGTCACGGTCCAGCGCTGGCCGCCCGCCAGCAGGGTCCGCTGACGGACGCGGCGACCGCCGGTCACGTACTCCAGCTCGAAGATCTCGGTGTCGCCGCGCTTGACGACGCCCTCGAGGACGACCTCGACGTCCTTGTGGGCCAGCGAGAGCATCTTGAGCGTGCGCTTGGCGATCGCGCCCAGCGCAGCGCTGGTGGGACGCGAGCTGACGGCGACCTTGCCGCCCTTGCTGTCCTCCTGCGCGTGGATCCGGCCGTACTCCGGCGCGCCGGCGACCTGCTTCTCGAACACGTGCGCGAAGTGGATCCGGTGCTCGGCGTGCAGCAGCTTCTGGACCTTGGGGCCCTCGCCCTCGCCGCCGACGGTGTCGAGCCAGAGGGTGTTGGTCAGCGCCTCGGCGGTGTCACGCAGCGCGCCGAGCGGGGCGTCGAGCTTCTGAGCGATCCCGAGGGCCACCGTGCGGCCGCCGCTGGGGAAGAGCATCAGGCCCACGCGGTGCGGGTGCTTGCCCGACTCCTGCTTGGCGAGCACGCTGCCCGCGGTCACGCCGCCCCAGGGGCGGGTGCCCTTCTTCTCGATGGTCATGCCCCGGTCGGTCAGAGCCCGCTCGATCGAGCCCATGGCCTGCTCGAAGGGGACGGGCAGCTCGAAGACGCGCAGCTCCTGGCTCTCGCCGCGGAAGTAGGCGCGGGTGATCTCGCGCAGGTCCTCCTGCGGCTCGTCGGTGCTCTTGAAGCCCTCGGGCAGGACGAAGCTGACGCCGACCTCGTCGACGCGGACCAGCCCGTCGTCGCTGCTGGTCGCAGCGGGGCGCTCGACCTTGCCGTGACCGTGGCCCTGAGCGTGGGACTGCTCGGCCTTGCCGGTGAAGTCCGAGAGCGGGGGCTTGGCGAGCAGGCCCGCGGTCGGCCGGTAGCGGTTCTCGACCATGAGCGACTGGAAGGCCTTCCGGGCCAGCTTGGGGGTCTCGGCCTCGGTCGCGCCGTGAATCCAGAGGACCTCGCTGCCGCGACGCTCGAGGTGCGCCGAGCTGCCCTTGCGGGCCAGGGCGCCGCGGTAGACGCGCTCGAACTTGGCGGCGTCCTGCTCGCTGTCCCAGGTGCTCAGCCAGATCACGACCAGGCGGTCGCCCTCCTTGACGCGGAGCCCGACGAAGCGATCGCCGTCCCAGCCGGTCGCGGCCTGGTTGGCGGCCGCCTTCTTCACGCCCAGGGCGCGCAGGATCAGGCTGACGTTGAACTCGCCGAGGGTGTTCTCGTAGAGCTCGTCGAGGCCCTCCTTCTTCTCCGAGAGGATCTTCGCCAGGCCCTTGGGCAGCGAGATCTCGAGGGGCTCGTCGCGGTCGTAGTACTTCTCGGGGTGCAGGACCTGCTCGCTCGAGGCGGGCGGGTCGTAGAAGGCCTTGCTGATCCCGGCCCAGCCCTGCTTGCGCTGCAGATCCTGAACGAACTCGGCCCCCTGGGTGTAGGGGAACATCATGTTCTCGATCAGGTAGGCGGGCACCTTGCGGAACTTGGCGCCCTGGGGGCTCATCTTCAGCATCATCTCCTGCATCCGATTGAGCTGCTTCATGTCGACCTTGCCGCGGCCCATCTTCTCGAAGAGATAGGTCATGCCGACCAGCTGGGCCTCACCCTCGATCAGCGACTTGTAGCCCTGGATCCGGTCCTCGTGATCGCCGAGGACGTCGAACCAGCGGTCGAGGGCGAAGTTCTGATCCTGCAGCGCGTGGTGCAGCTCGTGCGCCATGACCATCTGGTCGTTCATCTTCTGCTCCATGCCGCCGCCCATGGAGTCGGTGCGGTCGATCAGGAACAGGTGCTTCTTCTCAGGGTCGTAGAAGCCGCCGATCTGCTCGCTCATGAACTTGAGGATCGAGGCGCGCAGGTCGTAGTCCTCGGGGATCAGGCCGAAGGCCTTCAGGACGCGGGCCTGCTCGTCCATCTCCTTGGCGGAGGCCTCCTTCTCGAACTCGCCGATCAGCATCTTCTTCAGATCGGCGGGCTTCTGGACGCCGGCTTGGACGGGCGCCTGGAACTTGAGGCCGCGCATTTCAGCGACGTCCTCTTGGATCTCGCGGACCTTCTCGAGGATCGGGTGGTCGTCCTGAGCCGCGAGCGGACCCGCGAGGGCCAGGCCGAAGAGGCCAACGAAGAGGGGGAGGCGGAGCGAGGTCCGCCGAGCAGCAACGCTCATGCGATGAGTTCTCCAGTCGTGGGGGTCGAGGGAGGGGTCCAGATCTGGACCCGCTGATCCCTGCGGGACGTGTATTACGCGCTTGGGGGCCTGGCTGTTGGCCCGGGCCTAAGAGAGGAGGCCCCGAGAGCGAGCTCTCGAGGCCTTGGAATAGTTGGAGTTATGCCCAGCTAGAACTGGCGCATCAGCATTCGCTTGTGGCCGTCGTCACCCGCCTTGCGACCCAGCGTTCCGGGCTCATAGAAGGTCTTGAGGAGGGTGTAGAGGTGGCTCGACTTGGGGTATTCCCGCTTGTCCTCCAGCATGTCCGCCAACATGCTCATGGCCTCGCCGACCTGCTCCTTGCTCGCCGCTTGCACCGGAGCAGGCTTGCTGTCCGCGTCCTCGCCGATCGGGATCCAGAAGCACCAGCGATCGGGCAGGGGGTCGTCGCCCTTGTAATACTTGCTGACGTTCGACTCCGGGATGTCGTCGGTGTCGTAGTCGTCCTTCATGAAGAGCATGTAGAACTCTTCGAGGGTCTTCTGCGCCTCCTCTTCGCGGAACGTCATGTTCTGGACGCTGGCGATCTGGAGGAAGCGCGCGGGAGCGTTGGGATCCTTGGCGGCGTTCTCGCGGTAGTGCTTCTGGACGCTGGGCAAGGCGGGTCCCAGGACGATGATCGGCGTCAAGATCACGGCGAGGGTCACCGCGATCGAGATCTTCATCTTCAGTTCTTCTTTTTGCTGCTCGGAGGCCATGACCACTCATTCCTTGTGTTGCTGCGCGCGGGCGTCTCGCGGCGCAGGTTCCGCTACTGGGGAGTCAGCTTAATCGGCGGCGGCCGAATCCACAGGGCCGGCTGCTCCAGCAATTGCGCGCAGCCGCAAAGCTCCTGCTCGCAAGGCAGCCACGACCCGCTCCAGCCCAACTCGATCGAGGGGCTCGGCGAGGCTGAAGCGAAGGCTGGCGCCGGCCTCAGCGGGATCCAGGCCCATCGCGAGCAGCACGTGACTCGGACCCGCATCGGCGCTCGAGCACGCTGCCCCGGAGCTCAGGGCCAGACCCGCGAGGTCGAGCTCGAGCAGGAGCGCGTCCGCCGAGAGGCCGGGGACGCTGATGCTCAGGTGCCCCGGGAGCCGTGCGAGCGCCGGCCCGTTGCGGCGAGCGCCGGGGAGCGCTGCCAGCAGCTCGCCCTCCAGCTCGTCCCGCGCTCGGGCCAGCTCCTGGCTGCGCGCCCGGGGCTCCTCCTCGAGGGCGGCTGCCAGGGAGAGCACATGGGGCGGCGACGCCGGCCAGGTCCTCGGCTCCGCGATCCCTTCGGCCAGGACCACGGCGCCGACCCCGCGCGGGCCGCCGTGCTTGTGCCCCGCGAAGCTGATCAGGTCGGCCGGCAGCGGCGCCAGGGGGGTCAGCGTGCGCAGGCCCTGGGTCGCGTCGGTGTGGAGCAACACGCCGGCCGCGCGACAGCGAGCGTGCAGCTCCGCCAGCGGCTGGAGGGCTCCGGTCTCATGGTTGGCGGTCATGACCGAAACCGCCGCCGTCTCCGGCCGAAGGAGCTCGTCGAGCTGCGCTGGATCGACCCGTCCCTCAGGGTCGAGGTCGAGCCAGGACAAGCGGCAGCCCCGCCGCTCGAGCGCCTCGAGCGCCCGCAAGACGGAAGAGTGCTCGCTGCGCTGGGAGATCAAGTGGGTTCGCCCCGGTCGCGCCGCGAGGGCTGCCTCCAAGGCGAGGCCGTTGGCCAAGGAGCCCCCCAGGGTCGGCAAGAGGGACGCGCTCTCCGCTAGCCCGAGCGCCGCCGCCAGACGCGCGCGGGCCGCCGCCAGGGTCACCCGCGGGTCGAACTCGAGCAGCGCCGCGCGCGCCGCAGGATGGAGCGGCGTGGTCGACGCGTGATCGAGGTAGAGGCGCACCGGGTCCTCAGCTCTCCTCGGAGTCTTCCGCTGCAGCGACCTCCGCAGGCGAGCTCGTCGACGGCGAGTCCAGCTTGGCCCGACCCTCGTCTGGCTCAGCGGAGGCGGGCTCGCTCGACTCTCCGGTCTCGGGCGAGGGCTCGGGCTCGGCCTCGGCCGTCGCCGGCTCGGACTCGGCCTCGGTCTCGGTTTCGGTCGTCGGCGGCTCGGTCTCGGCCTCGGTTTCGGTCGTCGCCGGCTCGGACTCGGCCTCGGTTTCGGTCGTCGCCGGCTCGGTCTCGGTCGT
>CALDQK010000152.1 GCA_937911525.1 uncultured bacterium | reverse complement strand
GGCTAGGCGGCGGAGCGGGCGCTCCGGATTCCAGCTCGAAGTGGCTCACGTGTCCACAGCGACTCCGCGGACACTTGATCGCGATCAGCCGCGCCAGCTCCTCGAGCTTGGCGACGACCTTCCCACAGCGGTAGCAGCGGCACTTCATGACCCAAGTCTAGCCCCTGAGGCTGACGAACTTAGGACGAACTGGCACGTGCGCATCGGTGCAGGCCGATACAGTTCAGCGCTGGAGGTGAGGCGTGGTCAAAGGGTGGCTGCGGGTAGCGCAAGAAGGCGGAGCGGGTGAGAAAGAAGGCTCCGACGACTGGACCATTCCCGACGTTGCGCATTGGGCGGTCGCCCTTGACGAGGTGCCGGCTGAGCTTCCGGGAGCAGTGAGCTACCTTCCTGTTAGTCGCTGCGAAGACGCCTTGCGCCAGCTCCTGCAGGACCTCCGGCAATTCGCTACTGCTGGCGCGGAAGGCCGCCGCGCCCGCCTGCTGTCCGAGCCGCGATTGCGCGTCTTGCTCGCTGAGCTTGCCATTGACTGGGAGCAGCTCCAGGCACTCGTCAATGACATGCCGTCGCTCTCATTCTTCGAGGAACCGACCTTCGAGGGCGACTCGCTCAAGGTTCTTTGGCACGACTCGGCGCTGGGCCAGCTCAACCAATCGGAGTCTCCGGCTGACGAGCTGGCGCAAGGCGTCTGCGTCACGCTGTCCGCAGACCCGGGCCAACCCTGGACATTGCACTTCGAGTGTGGGGGCCTGCGGGTCCGAGAATCGAATTCCCGCCTTAGTAACCGGGTTGGCAAGCTCTTGGCCGAGTTCGCCCTGGGTGGCGGTTTGACGAGGCGAAGCTATGCGCACTCTCGCGCCAGCGAGGCGCAAGGGGCCCTGAACGCGGAGCTGCGGGCTCTTCACGCCGTGGGCGCCGGCGTCCCTCCCGGCCTTGAAGCCAGAACCTGTCGCCTCCCGGATGCTGAGGGGCCCAAGGCGGGTTATCGCCTCGAAGGGGTGCGACTGCAGGCCGACCAGGGTTTGGAAGCCGCGTACGAGGCTTCCCTCAGGTTGGAGCAGCAGAGGGGAACAAAGAAGAGGTTAGGCGCGTAGGCGGCGCCCGTACGGACCCGTACGAGTACTTACGACGGCAGAACCTGCAGAAGGAGGAATAACGGAGCCCTAGGAAAGACCTAGGAGGTCAACGTGTCCGGCTCCGACTCCACCTGTCGTCTCTTGAAGGTCCCCGACGTCGCGCGACGCTTGGGGATCAGCGTGCGCTTCGCCTGGCGCCTCGTCGCCGAAGGCAGGATCCGCTCGATCCGTATCGGTCGCTGCACTCGCGTCCGGCCGGAAGAAGTCGAGCGCTTCCTCGCCGACCTCGAGAGCGGGGCGTAGGCGTGGACCTCTGCGCCAACCACCGCCACATGCTCCTCGAAGACTCCGGGATCCCTGAGGGGATCCTGGTAGAGCGCGGCTACCGCACCGTCACCCAGAAGGCCGAGCTGGCCGAGCTGGGGTTCAGCCGCCCCCAGCAGCGAGTGCCTGGTCTCCTGATTCCCGTTCACGACGTGCACGGCGAGGTGAGCCTCTACCAGCTCCGTCCCGACGATCCCCGGACGGATCGCAAGCGCGGCAAGCCGATCAAGTACGAGACGCCGCGGGGCGCCTGCATGGTGATCGACGTGCCCCCGCGCGCTCGCGCCGACCTGGGCGACCCCACGGTCCCGCTCTACGTCACCGAGGGCGCGAAGAAGGCGGACGCCGCCGTCGCCGAGGGCCTGTGCTGCGTGGCCCTCATGGGGGTGACCAACTGGCGCGGGACCAACGCGGAGGGCGGGAAGACGGCTCTCGCCTGCTGGGAGTCGATCGCCCTCAACGAGCGCGAGGTCGTGATCGCCTTCGACTCGGACGTCATGACCAAGCCCCAGGTCCACAAGGCCCTCAAGCGGCTTCGCACCTTTCTCGCGAGTCGCAAGGCCAAGGTGAGCCTCCTGTATCTGCCTGAGGGCGAGGGTGGCGCCAAGGTCGGACTCGACGACTTCTTCGCCCAGGGCAAGACGACCGAGGACCTCCGGGAGCTGCTGAGCAAGGATCTGCGCCAGCCCGCGCCCGACCTGACCGGCGCCTCCGGCAAGCCCCGCCTGGAGATTGGGCACGACCTCAAGCTCCTCTGCGATCACGCGGAGCGGCTGCTCGCCTGCTCGCCGCTCGACGTCTTCGCGCGCGGCCGGGTCCTGATCCGGGTCCTCCGTGGCCCGGTTGGCTCCTTCCTTGACCTCTATCCGCAGGCGAGCGCCAAGGAGGACCTCTCGAGCCTCGCGACGTGGCTCAGGCAGGGGAAGGACGGCCACTACCCGACGACGCCGCCGGACGACCTCGTCCGCGCGCTGCTGGCTCGCGGGAGCTGGTCCTCGATTCCGAATCTGGTGGACCTCCTCAATCACCCGACCCTGCGGGCGGACGGCTCCGTGATCGAGGCTCGGGGCTTCGACCGGGCTACGGGGCTCTACCTCGATCTCGAGAAGCCCTTCCCCCCCGTCCCTCACCGCCCAAGCTTCACCGACGCCCAGCTTGCGCTCGACGAGCTGCGTGGTCTCTTGGCCGACTTCCCCTTCGAGTCCGAGACCGACGGACTCGCCGCGATCGCCCTCGCCCTCACGCTGCTGGTCCGGCACCTGATCCAGGGGCCCTTGCCGGTGTTCCTGATCACGGCGCCTCAGCCCGGGACGGGCAAGACGCTCTTGGCGCAGGTGACGTCGTCGATCGCCACCGGGCGCAACACGCCGATCGTCACCCTCCCCCCCCGCGAGGAGGAGCTGCGCAAGCAGCTCCTGGCGCTGGCCGTCGAGGGCAAGCGCGTCGTGATCTTCGACAACGTCGTGGGCCAGTTCGGCTCTCCCGCTATCGCCGCGATCACCACGTCGCGGACCTTCTCGGATCGCTTGCTTGGCCAGAGCGCGACCGCGGAGGCCGATTCTCCGCTCCTGGTGGCGACCGGCAATAACCTGGAGGTCACCAGCGACCTGTTCCGTCGCGTCCTCCCGATCCGCCTCAGCGCCGGCGTCGAGCGACCGGAGCAGCGGACCGGGTTCGCGCACCCCAACCTGCTGAGCTGGACGCTTCGGCAGCGGCCGCGCTTGGTGGTCGCAGCGCTCACGCTCCTGCGCTGGGCCCAGAGCGCGGACCTCGACTGCTCGCCGAGCGCGTTCGGCAGCTACGAGGCGTGGAGCGAAGTGATCCGCAAGCCCTTGCTGGCTCTGACGGGCCTGGACCCGCTGGCCGGCTGCGAGAAGCTGCGCGAGGAGAGCGATCCCGCCCACGAGGCGCTGAGGACCGCGCTGGAGCTGCTGGAGGACCGCTTCGGGAGCGCCCCCTTCCTCTCCAAGCAGGTCTGCGACCTGTCGGGCGAGCCGCGGGCGGCCCTGGTGGAGCTGGCCTGCTGCCACGGCGTGCGCGAGCCGCTGACCTCCGCGAAGGTCGGGCGCCTGCTCGGGCGCCTCCGCGGAGCGATCGTGAACGGGTGCCGCCTCGAGCGCCTCCCGCGCCACGGGGCTGGAACGCGCTGGCAGGTGCAGCGGGTGCAGCCCGCCAACGCGCCCAGCACTGCGGGCTGCACCTCGGAAGCGCCCACCCGGCCTGAGCTTGCGGGAGCGAGTGCAGAGGGTGCAGTCGGCAGCCAGGACCCTATGGACCCCCAGGACTCCTCGGCCCCCACCTCTCCCTCGGACAGCAGTGCACCGTCTGCACCCTCGATCACCTACCGGCGGGAACTCCTTTGATCCCCTGCGCTTCGAGCGAGCTTCCCGAGTGCAGCAGCTTGTGCGGCGAGCGTGAAGCCGCTGCACGGGCTGCACTCCGAGCCGCTGCGCCCGAGCTGATCGCGGGTCTGGCAGCCCTCGGTGCCCGCGGTTGGGCCGAGGAGGGCCGGCTCGTGCTCGACCTGCCGGACAACCTCTTCGCGGACGAGAGCGTGGACGCTCTGCGCGCACTGGGCCCCCAGCTCCGCCGGGTGATCGGTGCCCGCTGCCTCCAGACCGAGGGGGACTTCCTCCGCCTCCAGGACCGCCACGAGGCGTTCGCGGAGCGCGCGGCGATCCGCGAGCACTTGGGGCGAGAGCCTCGTCCGCTAGCGGATCTGCACGCCCTCCTCGAGCTCGCCGCCAGCGAGCCCGTCCGACGGCGCGAGGCCCTGACGCCTCCCCCGCAGACCCTTCTTCCCGGGCTCACCCCCCTAACCAGCTAACCAGTACTACCTACTAACCAACTAGTTCAGACAGGAGACGCCCCTTGCACCCGGACATCTGCCCGCGCTACCCTTCGCGCAGGACGCCGTCCGGCGTCCCCAACGAAAGCGGCTCCGACCGGTGCGCCAACACCGAGCCGGAGCCTGACCACCCCGGACCTGAGTTGGAGGCCCGACATGGCTGGCGCGCACCCTATCACCCCCCCGATCCCCCGCAGCACGACCCCCACGCCCTCCGACCCGACCCTGGGCTGAAGGCGGATCCCAACGTGTTTGCGAGCCTGCCCCCCGCGGGCGACGCCGCCGGTGCGTCCGCGCAGGAGGAGCTGAGCGTCCCCGTCGAGGGGCTCGTCTACGTCCTCGACCGCCTCCCCGACCCGCGGGGCAAGAAGTCGGTCGTCGGCGTCCACCGCGAGGGCGAAGAGTCGATCCGTCCTCTGGTCGATCGCGTCGACCTCTTCGCGTTCCGCAGCCGCCAAGCCTTCGCTCGCTTGGTCTCGGACTACTACGGCCTGCAAGTCCAAGTGGTCATGGGCCACCTCGCCCTGGTCCTCGACACCCTCGAGCGCGCTCAGCCCCTCGCCAGTCCGGCCTCCCCGGTCGAGCTGACCTCCGAGCGCAGGGAAGCCGCCCGCGAGCTGCTCGCGGCCCCCGACCTGCTCGAGCGGGTCGGCGCCGCAGCGGAGGCGCTCGGGTACGTGGGCGAGGAGCGGAACAAGCGCCTGGCCTACCTGATCGCCACCTCGCGCCTGCTCCCCAAGCCGCTTTCCGCGATCCTGCTGGCTCCCTCGGGGTGCGGGAAGTCGGGGCTCTTGGAGGCCGTCGAGGCGCTGCTCCCGCCGGAGCACGTGGTCTTCCTCTCGCGGCTTACGCCGCAGGCGCTCTTCTACGCGGGGCCGGATCAGCTCCGGCACAAGCTGGTCCTCGTCGACGAGCACGAGGGCGCGAGCGAGGCGGACTACTCGATCCGCACGCTCCAGTCGAAGGGCTTCCTCACCCTGCGCTCGCCGGGGCGGGGCGAGGTCCGGGTCGAGGGCCCGATCAGCCTCATGTCGGGCACGACCTCGAGCGACCTCAACCCCGAGAACCTCTCCCGCTGCCTGGAGCTGGCGCTCGACGACAGCCCTGCCCAGACCCGGCGGATTCACGAAGCCCAGCGGCGGGCGTGGGCGGGGAAGCGCCCGCCCAAGCTCGACCGCCAGCCCTTCCGCGACGCCCAGCGCCTGCTGGAGTCCGTGCCCGTGGTGATCCCCTTCGCCGAGCAGCTCCGCTTCCCCGCCCGCACGACTCACGACCGGCGCGGCAACCAGAAGCTGCTCGGGCTCGTCGCGGCCCACGCGCTCCTGCACCAGCGCCAGCGCGAGCGCGACGCGCGGGGGCAAGTCCTGGCGGCGCCGGCCGACTACGCCGCCGTCTACGAGCTGCTGCTGCCCGTCGTACGCGAGGACCTGGACGGGCTCAGCCCCCGCGCGGCGCGCGCCTACCGGGAGCTGGCCGAGCGCGGCCGGCAGACTCGCCGTGACCTCAGCAACACGCTGGGCTGGTCCTACAACACGGCCAAGCGCGCGCTCGCTGAGCTGGTCGCGCAGGAACTGGTCACCGAGGCCGAGAGCGGCCCTCCGGCCGTCTACCGCGTGCTGGAGGCGAACGCGCTGGGGACGACGAGCGACCTCACCCCGCCCACGGCACTCGGCGCCTAGCGCGTTGCCACCCCCGCGCCCTTGTGGCGGGGGGGGCTGCGGGGGGACTTGCGGGGGCGATTGCCAAGCGTTGCCAGGTGATTGCCAACCCCCAAGCCACGGCGGTCCAGTGGCTTAGGCACTGATTCCCCGCGCGCTGGCAACGCGACTCCGACACCCAACCTTCCACCCGCAGAGCCGGCTCGCCGCCGGCAGGAGCTGTCCCTATGTCCCGCCGCAAGCACCTGACCTGGGCCCAGGCCCTCGACGCTTACCGGACCCACCTCGAGGCCAAGCGCGCCGCTGAGCGCACCCGCCACGGCTACCTCCGCGCGCTGAGCCAGCTCCGCGACCAGGTGGAGCCGCTCCGCCCGGGGCAGGTCCGCACGGCTGACCTGCGTGGCTACCAGTGCGACCTCCTCTCCGGCTCGGCCTCCCGCTCGGGCAAGCCGCTCTCGGCCGGGACGGTGGCGCGCATGGCAGCGGCCTGGCGCGGGCTCTTCGCCTTCCTCGCCCAGGAGGAGCTGATCGGCCAGGACCCGTCCGCCCGCCTCGAGCTGCCGCGCCTCAGCAAGCCTGCGCCTGAGCCGGCCCTGACCGTCCCCGAGGTCCAGCGCCTGCTCTCGGCCGCGGGCGAGCGCGAGGCGCCCTACGGCCCGCGCGATCGCGCGGTGGTCGAGCTGCTCTACTCGACCGGCCTGCGCCGCAACGAGCTGCTGGACCTCGACCTCGCCGACCTCGACCACGAGCAGCGCGAGGTCGTGGTGCGCTCGGGCAAGGGCGGGAAGGGCCGCCGCAACCCGCTGACCCGGACCGCCTACGAGGCCGTAGAGGTCTACGTGACCCTCTCGCGCGGGGAGCTGGACAAGGGGCGCAGTCCAGCGCTCTTCCTCAACCGCACGGGGGCACGCGTCGGGGTCATGTATCTGACCGACCTGGTCAAGGACCTCGCGAAGAAGGCTCGGATCAGGAAGCGGGTCACGCCCCACACGCTGAGGCGGACCTTCGCGACCCACCTGCTCCAGTCGGGAGCGAGCCTGAGGCACATTCAGCTCCTGCTCGGCCACGCCCGCCTCGACACGACCGCGCGCTACCTGCGCGTGGACGAGGAGGGCCTGCGACGCGAGCTGCTGCTCAAGCACCCCCGCGAGCGCTTCGAGGTATGACCCGCAGCCAGCGCGAGGCGCTCCAGCGCTTCGAGCGCGAGGTCCTATCGCTGCGCCAGGGCCGGACGCGCGAGCTGCACCGCCGGCACGTCCGCGCCTTCCTCGACGCCCTCGACGTGGCTCCGAGCCAGATCACGGCGCGTCACGTCGAGGCGCACTTGGCGCAGCTGGCCGCGTTCGCCGCGAGCACCCAGGCCCGCGTCCTCTCGTCGCTGCGCGTGTTCTGCTGCTTCCTCGTCGCCGAGGGCACGCTGGCCACGGACCCCACGAAGGGGCTCCGGGTCCGCGTGCCGGAGCAGGCGCGCCTGGTCCTGAGCCAAGGGCAGGTCCAGCGCCTCTTGCGCTCAGCCCTCGACGAGAACCCCAGCTCCTGGCGCTGGCCCGTGGCCTTGCGGAACCGCGCCCTCCTCGAGCTGCTCTACTGCCTGGGCCTACGTCGGGCCGAAGCCGTCGCTGCCCAGGTCGCTGACCTCGACCTGGCGCGCGGGGCGCTGCTCGTGCGTCGGGTGAAGTGCGCCGAGCACGGCGTGCTGCCCTTGCCGCCGGCCGCTCTGGAGGCGGTGCGAAGCTACCTGCGCGCGGGTCGGCCCCGGCTGATCCGGGGGCGCGACTCGGGGCGCCTCCTGGTTAGCGTCCGGGGTCGTGCGCTCGCGCCGACCGACGTGAGCCGGATCGTGCGCCAAGTGGGCCAGGGAGCGGGCGTCGAGGTCCACGCCCACGCCTTGCGTCGGGCCTGCGCGACGCACCTCGTCGAGGCGGGCGTCGACCTGCGGACGGTGCAGCTCGTGCTCGGCCACGGCTCCCTGGAGCACACGGCGCGCTACGTCGGCGTGCGCCAGGAGGAGGTGCGGCAATCAATTGATCGTCTCAACGGGGTTGGCTGCCGGCTCTAGCCACTCGTATAACCGTGGCATGTCTACTCTCCGCGGTCTGCGCGAACTTCACGTCCAGAACTTCCGCTGCTTGCGAGACGTGACCGTGCCGCTAGGCCGCCTCAACGTCCTGGTTGGGCCGAACGCAGCTGGCAAATCCACGTTCCTCGACGTGATTCAGTTTCTTGGGGACTCCGTCCGCCAGGACTTGGTCCCGGCTCTCGAGGAGCGGGGCGGTTTCGATCAGGTGCTGTTCCGGGGAGACCCATTGCGCCGTTCTCCCCGGAGTCTTCCCAGGGTCAACGTGAGCGTGAAGGCACGCGTGACCCAGCACGCCAGCGAGAGCGCTCTTGACCACTACGACCTCCAGTTCTGGAAGGTCCGCCGAGGTCTGGTCAGGGAGGAGTCCTTCCAGTTCAAGCGAACGCGTGGAGCTGGACGTCGAATCAAGATCAAGGGATCGGGCGTTGAGTTCCTCGACGAGGACCGGGCCCCTGAGCAACTCACCTTGCTGCAGGAAGAGTCCTTGGGGCTCTCCACCCTCCCGAAGCTCTCGGACGAACAGGGAGGGAAGCAGGTAAGGCAGATCGCGGACCTGTTCACGACCTTCCGAGTGTTTGAAGTCTCGGTGGCAAGGGCGAAGCGGCCAGCGTCATTCGAGGACATGGACACCCTCAGACCAGACGCCTCTAACCTCAGCGCCTTTCTCATTTGGCTGGCTGACACCGATATGGACGCCTTTGAGAGGCTCGAGAGCGACGCCAGAGAGATGGTGCCTGGACTGGCCAAGATCAAGTTTGAGGGTGTTGCTTCCCCAACGTCTGGTGAGCAACTCGTTCATGCGCAGTTGCTGGAGGAGGGGTTGAGCCAGCCATCGCCGCTCTGGGAGGCGTCCTATGGCACCGTCCGTGCGCTCTCACTGCTTGCCCTTCTCTACGATCCCAATCCGCCGCTGCTCACCTGCGTTGAGGAGATTGACCATGGCCTGCACCCTCATGTCTTCGATCGGCTAGTAGACAGGCTCAGGGAAGCGTCGCAGCGAACTCAGTTCGTGATCGCCACCCACTCCCCCGCGTTGGTCAACCGGCTGGACCCCGGGGAGTTGATCGTCTGTGAGAGAACCGCTGGTGCTTCGCAGATCCCTGCAATTGACTCTCACCTCGTTGCGGAGATGGAGAAGACTTCAAGACTCGGCCTAGGAGAGCTGTGGTTCAGCGGCACCCTTGGCGGTGTTCCTTGAGCAAGAGGGGAGGAGGGCGAGGGCGCAGGCGCAGGCGCGAGGAAGCCTCCAAGCCCGAGGCATTCCTAGTCTTTGGTGAGAACGAGCACGACACCAAGAGCCTCAAAGCCCTCATCGAAGATCTCTGTCCTGCGGCCAAGGGGAAAGTCCACACGCGCCGACAGCCTCTGGTGCTCATCAAGGGGCGCAAACGCCAGGACGCACTCGACCAGGCTGAGCGAATCGTAGGCGTCGTCAACGCAGAGAACGTGCGAAGGGACGTTCAGTGCGTTTTCCTGCACGAGGACTGCGACGCCATTGAGCCTGCTCACGAGGCGTATTGCGAGCAGATCGAGAACGCCCTGAGAGAGCGCGACTGCCCGTGTGAGCCGCACGCTGTTGTGCCCGCCTGGGACATCGAGGCGTGGTGGTTCTTGTGGCCCGACGTTCTCCCCCAAGTCAACGGCAACTGGACCGCGCCAACGGCGTTCAAGGGCAAGTCTGTGGGCAATATCAAGAGATCAAAGGAGCGCTTGAGGCGCGAGCTGCGCAAGGGCCAGGGCAAGTCGAAGGGCAAGAAGGCCAGCAAGAACGACTACCGCGAGGAGGACTCGATCGCGATCGCTCAGAAAATTGCGGAGCTTGGGCTGGCTGATAGTCCTCAAGGACGCAGTGCGTCCTATGACCGCTTCCGAGCCTCGGTGAAAGCGTGCTGCAAGAGACTTGCGAATTCGTCCGACTAGCAGCTGAAGCCCTCTGAGCCCCTTCTGTGAGGGGCGAGGCTGATCCAATACGTCTACGATCAGCTCGACCGCGTCGTGCGGGCAACCGACAACGCGGGGCAGACGACCTACTTCCGCTACGACAGCCGCGACAACCTGGTGG
>CALDQK010000151.1 GCA_937911525.1 uncultured bacterium | reverse complement strand
CTGCCAAGGAGTCGTACGCAGAAACGATACGCAAGCTCGGCCAGGAGCGAGAGGGTCCGGTCCGGGCTGGCGCTGAGCCAGCTCGAGCGGAGGCGGAAGGCGTCGACGGCGGGCGCCAGGGCGCCGCGCATCAGCTCGACCTCGGCCGCGCGCAGGGTCACGTGGGCGCTCAGGGCCGGCTCGCTCAGCTCGCGGGCCAGGGCGCGGGCGCGACGGACGGCGCGCAGGCCGCGGCTGCCCTCGCCCTCGCTGGCGAGCAGGCGGGCCTGGTCAGCCAGGGCCAGCGCCTCGAGGCGGGGCTGCTTCTGCTCGCGGGCGCGGAGCACGGTCTTGTCGAGCAGCTCGCGGGCGCGCTCGATCTCGCCGGCGTCGGCGTGCACGACCGCGCGGCCCCAGGTGGCCTCGAGCTCGGTGCCCTTGTTGGCGATCTCCCAGCTGACGCGGATCGAGGCGTCGTAGCACATGGCCGAGCGCTTGAGCTGACCCGAGCGGCCGTAGGCCAGGCCGAGGTTCTTGAGCCCGAGCGCGTAGCCCTCGCGGTCGCCGTGGGTGTTCCAGAGCGTGGTCGCCTCGTTGAAGGCGGCCAGGGCGTCGTCGAGCTCGAGCGCCAGGAGGTGCATCCAGCCGACCGAGTTGAGCACCTGCGCCAGCTCGCGGGCCAGGCCCAGGCGGCGGGCCAGGTCGAGGGCCTCGTGCAGGCGACGGCGAGCCTCGATCCGCTGACCGAGCTTCTCGTGCGCCGAGCCGAGGGCGAGCAGGCAGCGCGCGATCGCGGCCTTGTCGTCCTCGGCGTTGGCGGCGGCGATCGCCTGCTCGCTGGCCTCGATCGCCCGCTCGTAGTCCTGACTGAGGAAGGCCACGTCGGCCAGGAGCTCCAGGCTCGCGACGCGGCTCTGGCGCCCGCCCTCGGCGCGCGCGTCGGCCTCGAGCGCGCGCTCGCAGTAGCCGAGCGCCTCGACGAAGCGGCCCTGCTGCTTGAAGGCGTTGGCCAGCGCGCGCAGGTAGCTCGCGATCTCGCGCCCGTCGCCCAGGTCCTCCTCGAAGGCCAGCGAGCGCTCCAGGTAGAGGATCGCCTCCTCGAGCCGGCCCTCCTCGAGGGTCAGGTCGCCCAGGCCCAGCAGGCTGGCGCCGATCCCCTTGCCGTATTCGAGCCGCTCGGCCTGCTTGAGGGCCTCGAAGAAGTAGCGCTTGGCGTCCTCGATCTCGGCCAGCTGCGCGTTGAGCGCGCCCAGGTGCGCCAGCGCGGCGACCTCGGCCTGCCCGTCGCCCAGCTCGCGGGCGACCTCCAGGCCCTCCAGCGTGCGGCTGCGGGCCTCGGCGATCCGCTCCAGGCGGGTCAGCTCGTGGACCAGGGCGCGCAGGACGGCCAGCTTCTCCTCGGCCAGCTCGCGGTAGCGCGGCTCGTCGTCCTTGCTCAGGGCGAGGTGGTCGTCGGCCACCCGCAGCGCGCGGGTGTAGAGCTCGGTGGCGCGCTCGCTGGCGCCGACGCCCACGGCGCTCTCGGCGGCCCGGCGCGCGGCGCGCACGGCGTCGATCCCGGCGCTGGCCTCGAGCAGGTGGTGAGCCAGCTCGGCCTCGCTCGCGCCGCCCTCGGCGCTGAGCGCGGCGGCGACCTTGGCGTGGCGCTGGGCGCGATCCGTGAGCGAGGTGTAGACGACCTCCCGCACGCGGGCGTGGGCCAGCTCCCAGGAGGAGCCCTTGGCGGTGCTGACGCGCTCGGTCAGGTGGCGGCGGGTCAGCTCGGCCAGCTCGCCCCGGATCGCGGCCTCGCTCTGGCCGGTCAGGCGCGAGAGCAGGGCGGGCGGGGCGGCGCGGTCGATCACGGCCAGCCACTCAAGGAGCGGGCGCTGGGGCAGGCGCGCCAGGCGGCTCTCGACCAGGTCGCGCACGTGGCGGGGCAGCTCGGTCGAGTCGAGGCGGGCGGGGTCGAGGCGCCACAGGCCGCGGGTCCGGTCGACCACGCCGCGCTCGACGAGCTCCTCCATCAGCAGCTCGACGAAGAGCGGGTTGCCCTTGGTCTCCTCCATCACGCGGTCGACGAAGCGCCGCGGCACGTTGGGGACGCCGAGCATGGAGCGGATCAGGTCGGCCGAGTCGTCGCTCGCGAGCGGCTCGAGGCGCAGCTCCTCGAAGAAGCGGTCGTGGCGGAGGGCGTCGAGCGCCTGGCCCAGCTCGGGGCCGCGGGTCTCCTCGGGGCGGTAGGTGCCGATCACGAAGAGCTGCGGGCGCTCGCTCGACTCGGGGTTGGCGCCCGAGAGGATCGCGACCAGGGTCCGGTAGATATGGCGCAGCAGCTCGAGGGTCTCCTCGCGAGCCCACTGCATGTCCTCGAGCGCGAGCACGATCGGGCGCTTGGTCGACTGCGCGATCAGGAACTCGGCCAGGGCGTCGACCATGCGCAGGCGCTCGATCCCGCGCGGGTCCTCGTCCTCGTCGCGGGCGGCGCCGAGCAGGTGGCTCACGGCCCAGCCGAGCTGGTCCATCTCGGCGCCCTCGAGCTGGGCGGCCTGCTGGAACACCGACACGAAGGGCTCGTAGCCGCGGGCCTGGTGCTTGCGGCAGGTGCCGCGCAGGAACATGGCGCCGCCGAGCTGGACCTGGCGGCGCAGCTCGTCGAGGAGGCGGGTCTTGCCGACGCCCGAGCCGCCGCGCAGGAAGACCATCAAAGCGGGCGCGATCTGCTCGGGGGGCAGCTCGGTGTCGCTGCGGCGGTCGCCGCCGCGGCGGCGCTCGCTCTTGCCGCCCCGGCGCGAGACCGCGAAGCGGGCGCGGCGGTCGAAGCGGCGCGGGTCGCGGTTCCAGGCCACGGGCCCCGTCGCGCGGCCGAAGGCCTCGCTCAGCCAGTCCAGCTCGCGCTCTCGCCCGACGAACTTGCCCGAGAGGACGTAGGCCTCCTTGGTCTCGCTGGTCTCGAACTCGAGCTCGGACCCGGTTGCCTTGGCCAGAGCCGCGATCACGGCGTTGGCGCTGGGGTAGCGGTCGCTGGGCTCCTTCTCGAGCAGCTTCAGGATCACGCCCTCGAGGGCGGCCGGCAGCTCGGGCACGCGGTCCCGCGGCGGACGGGGGCGATCCTCGAGGTGCTTCCTGGCCACCTCGTGAGGGGCCCCGTCGTAGGGCAGCTCACCCGTGACCAGCTCATAGAGCAGTACACCCAACGAATACAGATCGGCGCGCCGATCGACGCGCCGCCGGCGGATCACCTCGGGGGCCATGTAATGGGGGGTGCCAGCGATCTTGCCCTCTTCGGCGCCCACGAGGCCGAAGTCGCCCAGGCGGACGTTCTGCTCGTCGACGAGCAGGTTCTCGGGCTTGAGGTCGCGGTGAACGACGCCGCGGGTGTGGCAGTACTCCAGGCCGCGCAGGAGCGGGACGACGAGCTCCACGACGCGGGCCACGCTCAGGCGCTCGCCCTCGCCCTCGTCCAGGACCAGCTGGCGCAGGTTGCGCTGCCCGGCGTGGTAGCGGGAGGTGTAGTAGAGCTGGTCCTCGTCGGTCACGCCGAAGTCGAGGACTTGGATCAGGTTAGGGTGACGGAGGGTCGCCAGGACCTCGAACTCGCGCCGAAAACGGGCCACCTCGGCCTCGCCGCTGCGCTTGAGCTGCTTGAGAGCGACCTCTTGGCCGCCCTCGGCCAGGTCGCGGCAACGGAAGACGATGGCGCTCTCGCCCTCGCCCAGTCGCTCCACCACTTCGTATCGGCCGTGGTTCATACCTTCTCCCAGGGTTGTCACTACGCAAATTGCGTTCGACGGGGATGGCCCTGGGGGCGACGACCTAAGTCGCTACTTTCCAACACCTTCAACGGGGAGGGGCCTACAAGAGTTGATCCGTTTCCCGGAACTGAAACGAGAGATGCACCGCAAGGGTGGAACGAAGTTCCCGGCGGGCTCGACCTCGGTCCACCGGTCGCGGCCGGCCCCCCCCCTCCTCGCCTCCTCGCGGAGCTGAACGCCGACTCGGATCGGACACTCCCCCTGGCGCGAGCGTGAGTTAGAGCAATTGCTGGCACTTTCCAATTGCACCTGCCACACCTTTGCCGTGGTCGAAGGAGTCAATGCATGCGGTCGCTACTGACACACTCGTCAGTCACCCCCCACGTCAGCACTAGCCTCACTTCACGATCACACCCCTCCGGGCAGCACGGTGGCTGAGCAACAAGGTCAGCTGCAGCGGGTCAACATCTCGAGACTCAGGACTGGCGCCCTCGCGCTCTCATGCGCGGCGCTCATGATCCCGCTCCTCTGGGCGGCCCTGGCTCCGAGCGACGCCCCTCAGGACTCGATCCCCGCGCCGCAGCCCGAAGCGCGCGAGCCCACCGCGGTCGCGAGAGCACCTCAGCGCCCTGACCTCGAGCCCGTTCCGCTCGCTCGCATGAGCAAGCCACGGAAGAACTGGCGCAGTCAGGACGAGGAGCAGGTGCGAGCCAATCGTGCCTCAGCCGAGCGGATTCGACGCCTCCCGGACGGAGAGGTCGCCGAGCTGGCTCGCACAGGCCAGCAGCCCCAGCGCCTGTTCGCGCTTCACACCCTGTGGTTCCGCGGTCGCCGCGATCTGGCAGAGAACGCCGCCCGCGGAGATCCGCTGCTGCTTGGCAAGCTCCAGGCCTTGCGCAGCGCAGCTCAGTAGTCCCTCCAAATTACACACACTCTCCAGCCCAAAGGGTTCGCCATGAAGTGCCCCTCTCTGGCCCGCTCCCTGTCCGTCTTCCTCCCGCTGACCGTTGGAGCGCTCATGCTCGCGGCTGCCAGCCGCCCAAGTAGAGCAGCCGACAGCAGGAACCTGATCTCGGTTCAAGCGAGGATCACCAAGGACGACACCCCCTTCTCAGGTTCCCTCGACCTGCGCCTCGAGCTGCACTCGGCCCCCAGCGCGGGCACCCCCCTCTGGACGGAGGATCAGGCGGGCGTCACGGTCAGCAACGGCCTGCTCTGCGTCGAGCTGGGGGCGGGGACTCCGACCACCGGCGTCCCCTCGACCCTCTTCGCCAACAACGCCGACGTCTACCTGGCGATCAAGGCGCGGGATCCCAGCACGGGGACCTACGGCGAGATCGTCGCCCCACGAATCCGCATGACCGCGGTCCCCTTCGCGCTGCACGCGGCCAACGCCAGCGGGAGCTCCTCCGGGATCGCCACGATCAACGAAGACAGCGCCAACGAGGAAGGCAACTACGGCCTCGCCGCCGAGTACGGCGTCACGATCCTGAACGAGGGGCACTACTCGAGCATCGCGATCAACACCACGCAAGTCGTCACCGAGGTCGTAGCAGGAAGCGGCCTGCGACTCACGGGTGACGGGCGTGAACGCGTAGAGCTGGAGGTCGACCCTGCCAGCGTGGTGCTCGGCGTCGAGGCCGGGGCGGGGATCGAAGTCGTCCCCGGCGCGAGCGCAGGCACCTACCGCGTCCAGGTCAAGGACGACGAGCTCGTGCGAAGCCTCAACGACCTGCGCGGCGCCGTCACGATCTCGGGCCAGGACGGACTCCGCGTCGACCCAAGCGGGAATGCCCTCCTCGTCCGGCCTGAGCCCGGCGCCTTCGTCACCAGCCTCAACGCTGGCGCGGGGATCACGCTGAGCGGGTCGAGCGGAGCCGTCAGCGTCGGCGTCGACCCGAGCGCCGTGGTGACCGACGTGCAGGCCGGCCCCTCGGGCAACCTCAGCGTGAGCCGCGGCAGCGACGGTGTCGTGACCCTCGACGTCACGAACGGCGGAGGCGGCCTCGACCAGGCCACCGCGGACGCGCGCTACGTCAACGTCTCCGGAGACACGGTCAACTCCCTGAGCGTCAACACCTCCCTCTCCACCCAGCAGCTGAGCGTCAACGGAACCCTCGGCTTCCAGAACCCGCCAGCGTTCGGGGGGATCATTGACTGCAACTCGGGCGGGGTGGAGACCTACCTAACGATCCGGGCCTACCGGGTGAACCTGCAGGGAATCAGCGGACCGACGGACCTCATCGTCTCCGGGAACCTGAGCGTCGCCGGGGCGAAGAACTTCGTCGTCCCCTACCCCGGCAAGCCGAACCTCGAGATCTCCTACTGCAGCCTCGAAGGCCCAGAGTGCGCCATGTTCGTGCGGGGCAGCGCGCAGCTGAAGCAAGGGCGCGCGCTGATCACCTTGCCTGACCACTTCAAGGCCTTGGCCGTGAAGGGGACCGTGACGGCGCAGGTCACGCCGACCGCCGACTGCAAGGGCCTCTTCGTCCAGCGCAAGACGCGCGGACGAGTCGTCGTCAAGGAGCTCGGCGGCGGCAAGAGCGACGCCAGCTTCGACTACGTGGTCTATGCCCGCCGGCTCGGCCACGAGAACCCGCAGCCCGTCCGCGAGAAGAAGTAGGACGCCGTGGACACTACTCTGCTTCGCTCGCTCGCGGGGGCTGCTCTCCTCTCTCTGGCTCTCACGCCAGGGGCTCAGGCGGGCCCTAAGGACTCCCACAAGGACGACGCCCGAAAGGACCGCAAAGGCAAGAAGGGTGACCGCACGGACGGTCACGAGCCGGACGAGCGCAAGGACCGTGAAGACGAGGGCCAGCGCCCGGGGAACAAGAACAAGAAGAGGCCGCGCGAGCGCGACCCAAACGCTGCGGTCCTGAGCCCGACCGAGGGGGCATGCGTAGGCCCGCACGGACGCGCCCGCGTCCTGCTCGACGGAAGCCGGGCTCGAATCGAACTCAACGGCCAGGACGTCACCGACCGCTTCTCCCCTCTCAGCGACCCCACCTCGTGGACGGCTCGAGCTCCCGGCAAGTCTCCAGCCCTGGTCGCAGCTGGCTTGAGGGGTGGACCCGCCTTCGAGCTCGCCGACGCCGGGCTCCTGCAGCGAAGCGCGGACGAAGTGTTCCTCCAAGCGGAGCTGCGCTCCAAACGCCAACGGGACCTGGGCTGGGCGCTCGAGCTGACGCTCGTCCCCGGGCCTCGCGGACGGTGGTGCGTAGACCCTCAGCGCTCGCTTCTGCGTGGCCTCGGGCTGCTGAGCGGGCGATTCGCGCAGCCCCTCGGTTGGCCCCCAGCTGGATTTCGACTGGAGCCGGGCCGACTGCAAGGGGTCTTCGGCTTCGCAGGGCGCTGCTTTGGCGTCGCGGCCCTGCGCCTCGACCTGCGCCCTGCGCGCCTGCTCGAGGCCCCTTTGGCCGAGCTGGCTCCCAGCCCAGGCTCCAACACGCTGAGCGTCGAGTGCGGCGGGCGGCGGCAGGCTCAGGTGAGCTTCGACTACGACGCCCAGGGGCCGATCCTCAGCGCGAGCGTCGACGCCTCGACCGACCCCCTCGAGGTTCGGGTGGGCTATGGCGACGTCGGCTGCGCGGGCCTCGATCTGACCAGTTTCCAGGCCACCCTCGACGGCCAGGACGTCACTCAGGCCTTCGCGCTGGGTGACGCTGGGGCCGTGGCGAGCCTGCCTCGCCCTCCGCCGGGCACGCACGAGCTGCGAGTCGAGCTCTCCGACCGACTCGGCAACACGAGCCTGCTCGCGACGAGCTTCGAGGTCGTGAGCCAGGTGGCGGCCTTCGAACTGGTCCTCAGCCCGGGCTCGGGGACCCAGGCCTCGGCCGGGACGGCCTATGACCTGAGCGTGAGGGCCCTCGACGCCCAGGGCCAGCCCGCCAGCGGCTTCGTCGGGGAGGTGAGCCTGACGAGCACCCCCCCCTCCTCCCTCTCGGGCAAGACGCTCTCCTTCTCGCCCGCCGATCAGGGCGTCGTGACCCTCAGCGGAGAGGCGCTCTTCAGCCAAGTCGGGGCCTACCTCCTCGAAGCCAGCGGGGAGGACGCGAGCGGCGCGCTCTCCCTGCTAGTCGTGAGCCCCCAGCCGGCGATCACCCCTCCGCTCCCCGCCGCCACCAACGCTGATCCGCTGGAGGTGCGAGGGAACTCGTTCCCTGGGCAGACCGTGGCGCTCGTAGTGAACGGGAGCGCCCTCGCCACCACGACGGCCCTTCCGGACGGCGCCTTCAACCTCTCGATCTCGCTCCCGGAGGGCCTCTACCAGATCTGGGTCAGCGGCCTGAACCCAGCCACTGGACTGCTGGAGCCCTCGGCCTCCAGCTCCCTCGAGGTCGACCGCAGCATCGCCCCTCCGCAGGTGACGAGCCCCAACGCAGGCCAGCTGGTCACCAACCAAACCGCCCTCACCGGGAACAGCGAAGCAGGCGCCTGGATCGAGGTGCTCTCCGCTGGCCAGCCGATCGCGAGCGCATACGCCGACCCCAACGGCGGCTTCGTCGTGCCGCTGCAGCTCGCGAGCGGATCCCACGTCCTGAGCGCGCGCGCCACCGATCGGGCTGGCAACGTCTCGACTCCCTCCGCCCCGCGCGCGATCGCGTCGGGCCGCTCCCCGCTCGTCGTCACGGTCATCGACGGCAGCCTGGACGTGCCCCGCCCCCTCGCGGACGTCGTGCTCTCGATCGCAGGGGCGGAGAGCGTGCGAACCGACTCGGCCGGCCGAGCCGTGCTGCTCGACGCGACGCCTGGTGCTCAGGTCCTCAGCGTCGACGGCCAGCCCTCCCACGTCCGCCTGGATCTGGCGCTCGTCACCTCGGCGACCTCGATCCTCGAGCGTCGAGTGCAGCTGTTCCGCGTCCCCACGGGCGTCGCCCAGGTCGTGACCCTGACCAACGGCGCCGTCGACGAAGCCACCCTGGTAGAGAGCCCCCTGGTGCCAGGGGCCGCGGTCTCGATCTCTGCCGGGACTCAGGTCAGCGGCGTCCAGGAACCCTTCGAGGTCGCCCTCTTCCCCGTCAGCGCCTCCCTCGCGCCGGCGCCCTTCCCGGCGGGCTTCACCCCTAGCCAGCTCTACGAGCTGCATCCCTCGGGGGCCACCTTCTCTCCCGGCCTCACGGTGCGCTTTCCCAACCATGAGGGCCTGGCGCCAGGCACTCAGCGCCCCTTGTTCGGCTACAAGGCGGCGCAAGGCGGCTGGGTTCAGCTCGGCACCGCCACCGTCACGAGCGACGGCCGCTCCCTGGAGACCGACGGCGCCTTCGTGACGGGCTTCAGCCTCTACGGCTTCGACACGGGAGACTCGCTCGCGACCACCTGCGAGCTCCTCCTCGAGAACGCGGCCGGCGAGCCCCTGGACGGGCTGACCCCCACGATCGGGGCGCAGCCCATGACCGGCCAGGGTGGAGGCCGCTACACCCTCGACCTTGACGAAGTCGCCCCAAGCCAGCCGATCCGAGCGCTGGTCGCCTTCGAGTTGTCGGGCGGGACCCTGCTCTTCGTGACCAGCCGGCCGACCCTGCCCCAGGCGGGAACGACCGCCCTGAACCGCGGCGCGCCGCTGCGCCCGACCCTGAGCGCGCAGGGGACCCCCGCCGCTGGCTGCGCGCAGCGCCCTGGCGGAGCCGGCTTCCGCGCCACGCACGCCCTCGTGACCCCCTACTGCGCCGGACCGGGCGACGTCGGCGTTGCGCCCTACCGAGTTCAGGGAGGCCCCCTCTCCAAGCCCTTCCCGCTGCCCGGGCCCTACGCGCCCCAGGTCCGCTTCGTCGAGCTGCCCGAGGGCAGCCCGGCCACGCCGAACACGCGCCGCTACCTGCCCTTCCTCGTCGATCTCGCAGACCTGGACGGCGGCGCGGCCTCGCTGCAGGTCGACTTCGAGTTGGCGGGCTCGGGCAGCTGGACCCCAGCCGCGATCCTCCCGGGCGACGCGCTCGGCGGGATCAACGCGCCTCCCAGCAGCAACGAATACCTCTATGTGTGGGACAGCCGGGCCACCGGCTCCTCGGTCGGTCTCCTGCCAGCGGCCACCGAGCTGCGCCTGCGCGTCACGGCCACCGACAACACGGGCCGAGTCAGCGTCCAGGTCTCGGCGCCCTTCTTCCTGGCGGATCAAGTGTTCGAGCTGACCTCCTCCGACCCGACCCCGGGCGCGAGCGGGGTCGAGTTCACCCCAGTCCTGCGGGCGAACTTCAGCGCGCTGATCGACGCGGCCACGATCCCAGGCAGCGTCACGCTCCTCGACGCCGGCGGAGACACGCTCCCAGCGACGGTCGCGCTCGGAGCCGACGGCGCCAGCATCGAGGTCACCCCGGACGCACCCCTCGTCCCCGGCGCGGCCTACGAACTGAGCCTCGGCGCCGGTCTCCAGAGCAGCGCCGGAGTCCCGCTGCGGGGTGCTCCCGAGGTGATCCCCTTCAGCGTGGCCGAGGCCCTGGAAGTGCTCTCCACCCAACCCGCTGACGGCTTCCTCGACCTCTTCCGGGACGAGACCACCTTCACCCTGCACTTCGACCGCCCGCTCGACCCAGCCAGCCTGAGCAGCGCGAGCGTGAAGGTGTTGGTGGCAGGCGTGGCCCTCCCCGACGCCACGGTGAGCATGGGGGCCGATCCCTCGATCGCGACCCTCAGCTTCCCGAGTCCGCTCCCTGGACCGGCCCAGCTAACCCTTCGCGTCGAGACGGAGCTCCGCGGAGCCGCGGGCGAGAGCCTGCTGCTTCCCTTCACCGCGATCGTCGAGACGACAGCGCTGTTCAGCAGCGGCGACCCGGACATGGACGGGCTGACCAACTTCGAAGAGCGTGCCCTGGGCCTGGATCCCAACGAGCCAGACACGGACATGGACGGGCTCAACGACGGCGACGAGCTCCTGGTCGGCACCGACCCGAGGGACGAGGACACGGACAAGGACGGGATCCTCGACGGCCCCGACACGACGCCTCTCGGCGCTCCCGAGGACCCCGAGGCGGAGGGATCAACGGTCGCTGGTGCCGAGATCGTTCCGGGTGACGAGCATGGCCCCTACGACGCTATCCGCGGGATCGAGACGAACTCGGACGACAGCCAGCAGGGGCGGGCGGTCGGAGTCGCACTGCTCTTCCCGCAACCCGTGAATCAGAGCGAAATGACCCTGGAGCTGCGCTCGCCAGGCGCCACGCTCCACGTCGTCGAAGAGACGATCCTGGGGAACTTCTCCCAGAACGCCGCGGGCTACGCCATGCTCAACCGGGATCCCACGGATCACGGGTCGCAGCTGTTCCGCTTCGACGTCGTGACTCGCGACGGGCTAGAGGACTTCGTCGTCCCCTTCCGCTCGCTCTCCAACTTCAGGGTCGAGCGCGGAGACGGCCAGAGCTTCTCCCAGTGGCGGGGAGCGAAGCGTCGCCCCGGGGTCGATCACCTACAGCGGGCTGGCGCCAGACACCTCGATCCTGCTCAACGAATACACGCCCCCCTCCCCCAGGGTGCTCCTGAACACGAGCAACCTGGGAGAGATGGCCGTCTCGGGCATCTACTTCGAGCTCTACGCCACCGCCGAGGACACCCGCGCAATGCCCGGGAACGGGATTCAGGTCGAGTTCGTGCTCAACGGGACCGTGATCGGCAAGCAGACGCTCGGCCTCGTGACTCCGACCGCCGAGGTCACCGAGCACCCGGAGCTGATGTCGGTGATCTCCAACCAGGGCGCGGCCGTGAACCTCCAGAGCGGTGAGCTCACGCACATGCTCGACCTGTTCTCGACCTCGGGGCCCGGCCTGCCGCTGAGCATGAGCCTCGAATACCGCTCGAGCCTCTCCAGCTTCTGGGCAGCCTGCGCGGTCCTCCCCGACACCGACGAGCACGTCTACGCGCCCTTCGGGCACGGCTGGAGCTCGCTCCTCTCGACGCGGATCCTCTGGGAGGAGTTCGAGATCCGCCCTCGGACGGGAGCGGAGCCCACCTCTCAGGACTATTACTACACCTTCCAGGACGCTGACGGGAAGAAGGTCGTCCCCGAGTTCCGCCTCGACAGCTTCCCCGTTCCTCTCACGGGGTCCGGCATCAGCGCCTCCCTCGGCGTGCCCTACCACGAGATGACGATCTCTCGCGATCCGGACGGGCAGCCGGGCTTCCGGGTCTCTGCCCCGTCGAGCCCGATCGAGCTGACCTTCGACGCAGAGGGCGCCCTCACCGAGATCCGGCGCCGAGACCACGGCCGCCCGATCAAGCTGGTGCACTCGGCAGGCTCCGTCCAGATCACCGACTCCCAAGGGCGAACGTGCGTCTGGCAGCTGACGGGCGACCTGGTCTCGCGCATCACCGACCCCGCGGGCCGCACCTGGGACCTGAGCTACGTGGGCCACAGCCTCGTCCGCGTGCAGCAAAGCGGCGGGATCAGCTACCACTTCGGCTACGACCCCAAGACCTATCAAATGAGTCACGCCACCTCGCCCTCCGGGCTGGTCACCCGCTTCACGTATCGAGACCCCACCACGGACCCCGACCCGGGTGACCCGGACAACCGGCTGCGCGGCCCGAGCCTGATCGAGTCGAGGGAAGGAAGCGGGCCTGCGGTGTGGACGATCGATCACCAGCGGTCGTCCAGCCCTGTCGGCTTCGTCGTCACCGTCAGCGACTCGCTCGGCCGCTCCGCGATTCACTCCACCCCGGCCAGGGCCGCGATCAACAAGGGCCGCTACACGTCCAGCTGGACGACCGTCGCCGGTGACTGGTCCCGGAAGGTGGACCTATTCAGCGACCGCCAGAGCGTCGCTCGCAGGATCCCCTTCAACAACTTCAGCTTCGCCTCCACCTATCGCTTCTTCGACGAGGGCAGGACACACATTCGCGTCCTCGGCTTCGAGGAGGGCGGATCCAGGGCGCACCTCGCCCTCGACGGATTCTGGACGACCCAGGTCGAACCGCTCCAAGGCCCGACGCAGAACTACGCAATAGAGACCAAGCAAGGCGGCAAGGTCGAAGGCCTGATCAGGAACGTCAGCTGGGAGGTGGCGCCCGGGTCGCTCGCCACGGTGGGTATCACCCGCAACGAGGACGGCGAGGTCGAGGAGGTCATGAACCCCGTGGGGGTCACGACCACCACGGAGCGCTACCTCTCGGCCAACAAGCAAGGGCTGCCCAGCGCCCAGATCGTGGCCCCCGGCGGAACGACCTATCTCCCCCTGGGCGCGACTCCTCTCCGGGAGGAGTTCGACTACGACCTCATGGGGAATGTGACCTCCCACCGGGACACGGCAGGTCTCGCCACGATCACCGCCTACACCGCCCTCGACCAGATCCGCGAGGTGCGCCTCCCGAGCGGCCTCGTGCAGACCAACGTCTACGACCAGGCCGGCCGCCTGCAGAGCACGTCCACCAATCAGGGCGGTCGCGTCACCTACGTCTACAACGAGTTCGACCAGGTGATTCGCGTCGACCAGGAGGGCGTGGGCTCGACCCACTACCAGCGCGACGAAATGGGCCACCTGACCCAGGTGACCACTCCGCGGGGTGAAGAGGTCCGCTACGAGTACGACAACCGCTGGCTCGTCTCGGCCACGGAGCACCACGCGGCCGAAGAGGTCGCAGGCCCCCTCGAGCTGCAGCGCCGGATCACCTATCAGCGGATCGCGCGCGGCAACGTCCTCCACGAAACCCGCACCGAGGGCAGCGCCGGCGCGAACTCCTACACCACCAGCTACGGCTACACCGCGGTCGGGTTGGTCCGCTCCGTCGTGAGGCCTCCCATGACCCTGGGGGAGAGCTTCCGCCCGCAAACGACCTACCACCGGGGCTCGAACTGGCTGGTAAACCGAGTCGAGCAGGACGTCAGGGAAGACCGAGAGGACAAGCTCGCCAGCTACGTCCGAGACGACGCCGATCGGGTGATCGCGGTGCGCAACGGGACGGCCGAGGCGACCAACCCTCACCGCAGCCAGAGCGAGGTCCTGCTCGACCTCGCGGGCAACCCCAACACCTTCCTCAGCGGGGACTTCCTCTACGACCCCAGCGCCCCGGTGGGGGGCACCGTGCTCAGCGATCGCCCCCGCTCGACGGTGACCCGCGACGGCTTGGCCCGCGTCAAGGAGGTCCGCAACGGCTCGGGCTGCGTGATCGCCGAGCTGACCTACGACAGCGCAGGACGAGTGGTCGTCGAGCGGCGCCCCAACTCGAACGAGCAGCTCGAGGTCGTGAGCCGCAACGTCTACGACCCGCTTACCGGCCGCCTCCAGAGCTCGGAGGGCTACGACTACCCGGGGGCCGGCAAGGCCAAGCGCGAGTACTACTATGACGCCGAAGGGCGCGTCAAGAAGACCTTCGTCCGGGACGGCGGCGGCAACCTGATCACGGTCAACGAGGTCTGGTACGACGCGATCGGGCGCGTCGTCCGGCGTCAGTCACGCGACAAGGACACCAACCCGACGGAGCAACGCGAGTCCCGCTACGAGTTCCACCCGCAGACCGGGGACGTCACCCGGGAGACCCAGGTCGTCAACGGCAACAGCTACACGTGGGTCTACACCTACGGCGTCGGCGGGCGGCTCGAGACCACCACGGACCCGCTCGGCAAGGTCTCGCGGCTCGTCTATGACGCCGAAGGACGGCTCCAGAAGCGGATCAAGAAGGACGGCGTCGAGATCACCTACGAATACGACGGCTGGGACCGGGTCAAGACTGTCACAGGGCCGACGGAGACGATCACCTACGAATACGACGCGCGAAACCGCGTGATCTCGGAGGCGAACGCGCTCGTCAAGCGAGAGTTCAGCTATGAGGACGACCTCGGCCGACTCGAGTCGGTCAAGGTGACCTTCCTGCAGGTCGGCCTGCAGGTGCCCAAGACCTTCACCTACCGCTACAACGCGGCGGAGCACCGCTACGGCGGGCTGACGGAATTCGTCGACCCCAACGGCCTCGAGACGAAGTACTCCTACAACCGCGAGCTGGACGTCGAGCGAATCGAGCAGCGCCAGGGCTCGGCCGGCCCCTTCTCCGAGGTCGGCAGCTTCGCCTACGACTGCTCTCAGCGAATGACCGAATGGCGCACTCGAGGGGGCTCCTGGGAGCGCGACTACGACGCCACGGGTCGAGTGCTCCGCCAGCACGGCGCCCAGCCCAACCACTCGATCAGCTACTCCCACGACGCCTTCGGCCGCCGCAAGACCGCCACCTACGCGCACCTCCAGGGCCTGAAGTTCGCTTGGGCCTACGACGGGATCGGGCGCATGTTCGACGAGCAGATCAGCTACGGCGACGGCGCCCCTGCCTACCGCGAGACGCTGACCTTCGACGAGGCGGGCAACCGCTCGTCCCGGATCCTCAACGGCCAGACCACCCTCTACGACTACAACGAGTTCAACCAGCTCGTCCGGTCGAGGGAGCGGGTGCGCACCGTCGCGAACCTGACCCTGAGCGCGACCACCGGACCGCCCGCCAGCCCGGGCACCGACGTGCTCGGCCCCAGCTACGCCCCGGGCCTCGCGGTCGACGGCACGATCCCCACCACCAGCGGCGCCAACCAGGCCTTCGTGAGCGGCACAGCCGACGTCGAGCACTTGCTCGAGGTCAGCGTCACCTCCGGCGCGGTGGACCTGACGGGCCTCGAGGTCCACCTCCCCACGGACCGCAACCTCCCCGACAAGCTACACCTCGAATACTTCGACGGCTCGGCCTGGGTCCCGCTCCCCGTCCAGTCCGCGACTGGCGCTGACGTGGTCATGTCGGGCAGCGACCAGGACGGCCTCCGAGCGCGCGGCGCGCGGGTGTTCGCGAGCGTGTGGCCGCCGATCAACACCAGCCAGGTGCGCGTGCGCCAGGCTCAGGGCGAAGGCCCCGCGCAGCCCACGACCCACGACAACGCGCTCGCGGTCAACGAGGTGCGCTTGTTCACGGCCTCCTCGGAGGTCGAGGTCGAGACGAGCTACGTCTACGACGACAACGGCAACATGAAGGGGGTCACGCGCGGAGCCTACGAGCGGACCTACGAATACGACCAGAACGACCGCCTGATCTCGATCGACGACGTGGGCGGCGCGGTCCCCGTGAACATGCGCATGGCCTATTGCCCGAGCGGAAAGCTCACCCGCCAGGAGGTGTCGGGCAGCGTCGAGCACCTGCTCTACCAGGGCGACGAGCTCTATGCCCGCTACGACGCCAGCGACGCCTTGACCAAGCGCTACATTCTCGGCCCGGGCCTCGACCGCAAGATCGGCGTGGTCCCCTACTCCGGCGGAGTGGCGGAGAACACGCGCTACTTCTTCCCGACCCCCAACGGCTCCGTGCACCAGGTGACGGAGTGGGACCCGCTGCGCAACGGGGGCCTGGGTGCTGCGGTGTTGGCCAACACAGAGCTGACCTCAGCGTGGGGCGTGCCGATCCTGCAGGACCGGATCCCGGAGCTCCTCGCCGGCGGGGGGCCGCCGGTGGTGTCCATCTTTGCACCCGACTTTGGCTACACGGGTCGCAGGAAGCTGGGCAACAGCGGGCTGATGGACTACCGGAATCGCATCTATGACCCCCTGCTCGGCAGGTTCCTGACTTCGGATCCCATTGGGACCAAGGCGGGGCTGAATACCTACGCCTATGTCAATGGGGATCCGGTCAATCTTACGGATCCTTTCGGCTTGGATCCCTACGACGTCCATCCTCGACCGGAAGAGTGGTACAACCAACCAGGTCTTTACAACAAATTCCAGGCCTTGAGAGGTGAGATTGGCGCATTGTGGAACCGCCATGTGAATCCCTGGGGTGACGCGGGAGCAGAGGTTCTTGAGGAGACTCTAGACGAGGGGGAGAAGCTCCCAGGCGCAATGCGGACGCTTGGAGAGGCTATGCAGGCAGATCCTGGTGGCACCACTCGGATCATGTTGAGCCAGTTGCCGGGCGTTGCCCGGAATATGGTCATGCAGCCGATAGATCAAACTGCGGAAGCTCACTACTACCACCTACTTGGTGACGCGGTGGGCGAGCGCAAGGCCGTAATCAAGTCGACGACCGGCTTCATGGCACTCTTCGGTGTCGCGCAAGGAACCCGGAGCCTGGCCCTGCGGACAACAGGAGTCCTAAGAGCTATTCGAGAGGTCTGCTTTGTAGCCGGCACTCTGGTGGTTACTCAAGAGGGCCGAGTTCCCATTGAGGACGTCTCTGTTGGCGATCTTGTCTTGTCTCGAGACCCCGAGACCGGCGAGATCGGATTCAAGAGAGTCACGAGGCTATTCTCAGGCAAGACTACCGAGATTGCCGAAGTAAGGCTTTTTGCGCCGGATCTAACCGACGACTCTGCTTCAGTCGTCGTCCTGACCTGCACTCCAACTCACCTCTTCAGAACAAGGGGAAGGGGTTGGGTAGAGGCGAAGAGCCTCAAGCCTGGTGACCAGCTGGTCACCGAGACCGGCTCGCTTGCTGTAGTCGCGGAGTCCCCGTCGATTAGGCAAGTCGAGGCTCTAAGCCGATTCAACCTAGAAGTTGAGGATTGGCACTGTTACTTTGTTGCGCCGAACGAGTCTTCTGCGAGCATTCTGGTTCACAATGACTGCTGGGACCTGATCAACTACTATCGGCGCGTTCATCCAAACCTGCCTGATCTGCCGTCTCCAGACTATGTTCCTGGATCTCAGAAGATCATCCCTGGATCTGGGGTAGCCGACAAGACGCTCGGGACTGTAGCGTTCGTCAAGATCGGTGAACGAGTTTTCTTCGGCGTGAACCCGACAGCCATGTCGGACGCCATGAAGAACCTGCACCGGTTGTTCTTCGATACGGTTCTTAAGCCTGGTGGATATAGCGGAACCCGGAGTGCTAGGACAGGCAAAGCCCTCACCGCTGGGCAATACGGTGGGATGGCCAATCTCTTTCATGCCGAGGCCACAGCGCTGCTGCGAGCATGGAAGCACAACGCCATTCCCAAGGGGGGCGTTCTTCGCATGGTAGTTGACCGACATACATGCAGGCTGTGCATGAAGCCTCTTGGTGAGATAGTGCATGCGCTTGGCCTGAAGGGACTTGAAATCGTCCAAAAGAATGGAAAAGTCGTTCGGATCAAGCCAATCGCTCCCGGACAATAGTCATCACCAAACACAGTAGGCCCTATGCAGCTCCTTGAGTTCTTGGCGCAACCGCCTGCCTCGCCGAGGCTTGCAGATCTAGTTTCCGCATGGGAAGCCAGCGGTTCGGATCTGGGTATTCAGCACCGCATCGCCATTTGTCTGGCACGCTGCCTGGTCTCTCGCCCGCCATGGACTACTGAGGGTGGCGAACCCCTAGACTCCTTTAAGGCCTGTGAAGGCATGTTTCAGCAATGCGATTTGTTCGTATGTGGAAGACTGCCAAGGCCAAGTCTCCAGCAGTGGCTGGACAGTAACTGGGTTGACACTCTTGGCGAGCTCTCTGAGGACTTCGACCTTGCACTCGGAGAGGGGCTGGGCACGCTCTATGAAGATCTAGACGAGCAGGCAGAGACGCTTGCAACGGTTCATGGAATCGGCTGGAACCTCGCAAACGAAGAAGTCGTGTGGCCGCTTCTAGAGCGGCAGTGGCAGTCTCTTGGGCCGAAGGAGTTGCACACTGTTCTTGCTGGCGAACTTCTTCCTGTCCTCAGGGGGGAGGGGGATCCCGCCGCAGTGCGGTGCGACAGGTGGCACGCTTGAAGGAAAGTAGCACTCCTTCGGTTCGGCCAACTCGAAGCAAGAGTAGGAACTGGAGCGGCGGGAGGGCATAGCGGTCACCTGCTTGGGCTAACGGGGCGGCGACCCTCGGGCAAGGAGTTCGCTGTAACCATCAGGGTTAACCATCAGGGTTAGGGCGAATAACCATCAGGGTTAACCATCAGGGTTAGGGCGAATCCTGGAGC